>NZ_JXUW01000004.1 GCF_000949255.1 Ferrimicrobium acidiphilum DSM 19497
GCCAGCATCTTGGAGAACCTTCTCGAGGCGTTGGATCTCCCTCGCCCTGGCATCGACCTGGGTCTTGCGATATCGCGTCAACTCACGAAGTTCACGGATCTCAGGTGGAGGCACAAGCTTGGTCGTACCATGCCATGGGCTGCGACATCTGCGAGCCACTCGGCATCCGAGAGATCCGTCTTTCTGCCAGGTACGTTCTTCACATGTTGTGCGTTACAGAGCCAGAGTTCGGGGGAAGAGTCCCTCCAATGCGTAGTACACCGGCTTCCAATACACTCCGGTCGCCTCCATCACCACGGTTGACACTCCAGCATCGACGAGGAACCGGGCCAAGTCCTCTAATCCTTTTGCGTGTCGTGTTGAACGTCTCCTTGGAAAGGGTAACCATGCCATCTGGCTCTCGAACTCGCGTGCACGCAACGACGGTGTCACGGTGGACGTCAAGGCCACCCACTTTATCTGCTATCTCCTTCAACTAACAACCACCTCCTTGGTGTTTCAAGGGGCCGTCTCGCCAGGGGGACTACAAGAAAGCGAAATCTAAAGTTCGTGCTCGAGGCGACAATAATTAGTCCTCCTGATTCCCCGCATCAGACTAAAGGCGCGCAACCAAGGCTGCAAGAAACGTTCGATGACTCACGAGACGGTCCACTACAAGCATTACATGCATTTGTGGTGTTCGCTAGTTCATCAGGACTAAAGTCGGATCGCCTCTCACTGCCAGAGAGAATCTACCTCACCTAACTGTCGCTAACGGAGGTGCCAGGTGGATAGAGCCGGAAGCCCGACTCCGCCTTATGGGACAGAGAGCGATAGAAGGCTTCGGCGGTATCGGTAATGAGATCGACTCTCGTAGCCCCAAGCAACGGGAACGCGTAGGATATGATCCCCTTGGCGGCACCGAGTCTGCGATAGGTCTGTTCGACGACGAGAAGTGACAGGTGTGCCTGTATTGCTCTATCCGTTTGGAAGTAAGCGAACCCAATGATATGGCTGGAGGTAGTGGCAACTACGGCCACAACTCCGGGCGCGGTGAAGACTTTTCGCGCTCGATCTCTGTCGTCGGCATAGGAGATCCAACCTTCTTGACGACACAAAGCAAGCACCCCATCGAGATCGCCTTCTTGGTATGCTCTGAACTCGATAGGACTCCGCACGCAATCAGGCTAGCTGGCCATCCAAAATAGGTTGCATCCCAGCTATCGTTCTGCGGGTTTCGTCCGATTCAACCTGTTAGCTCCGGCTCTAAGTCTCATTGTACAGCATAAAGTGACAGGGATCGTTGTTTATATATGCCAGCTGTCCGATTGATTTGGATGTGCAATTGGAGAGGTATACACGGCTAGCTGGATCTTTATGTCTGTCAGCTTGGCCCGAGGTAAGTCAATACGACCGTGAAGCTGGTCGACGTTGTCAGATACCGGTGGCCGGATTCTCGCCGGGTGTCATCGCCCATGAACTGCGAGAGTAGACGTTCCAGTTGTTGCACGCGAGTGTTGCAACGCGCGTCGCTTTGCGGGGCGGCAATCAGGTCAGCCTTGAGCAACGATTGGCTGACTGTGGTCGCTTGGCGAGGGTGTGCAATTCGTTAAAGAAGATCGCGGTGACTGTTGCGGAAGTTGCATGTCCGACCCCACCTTTACAGACGGGGCTCGTACTCTAGTTTGGTCAAGAACTCGTGAGCGGCGTGCGGGGGAGGTTCCAAACCGATCTCACCGACAGGATAACGATAGCTGAGAACACGGTATACACCGCTCCAATGGTAAAGAGCGCTAGCAGTGAGAGAAGGTGCGCGAGCGGCACGGCCAGCACGTAACCGACAGGCAAAAGACCAACTGACGCCAGGTAATCAAAACTCGAAACTCTAGAGATCACCTCCTTCGGAACGTGGGCCTGAACCGAGAACGAATACAGAGCGCCTGAATACTCCAGGCCAGCCCCAGCCAATAGCGATGCCAGCGCAACCCATTCCAGGCTGAGATGTAGTCCCAGTGTTGCAGGGAAGGGGGCCATGAGAACCAAGCTGCCAACGGCAACTCGTAAGGGATGCTTCGCTAAACTCCGGAAGGCCACGACCCCTCCAATCACTCCTCCAACAGCGAGTGCAGCGAGAATAGCTGCCCATCCTGGGGCCCCATGGTAGTACTCTTTGGCAAGGAGTGGGCCCAACACGATAATCGGCGCATAGGTCACCACATGCCAGATCGCGAACTGTAGATCGATGCTCCAGATCCACGGCCGTGATGAAAAGGCGGACCATCCTTCTTTCAGATCTCTGAACACCCCGGTTCTTGTGGGCTGCGACACGCTCGTGGACACGTCGGTTGATTTAGTAGCAGCAAAGATGTAGCTCGCGATTAGAGGAAGGAATCCAGCGATGAGGATGGCCAATGGAGGGGAGGTCAGTGCTACTAGCACTGCTGCAATCAGCGGACCCATAATGCTAGCAAGGTTCCGATAGATGCTCCGTGCAGCATTAACCGATTGGCGTAAGTCCCCGTAGACGTTTGCCTGCACCCAACCATCCATTGACACTCCGAAAAGTGCTGAACCAACGCCGATGATTCCACCGGCCCCTACGTAGGGCCAAATGTTGCGCAAACCAAAGTGGCCAAACAGGCCGAGCGCAATATAGGCAATCCCGGTCATTAGATCCGCCAACACTAGCAAACGTGCACGCGACACTCGGTCAGCGATTATCCCGGCCCCTAGCAGTCCCGCTACCAAGGTGATCGCCTCGCCGCCGAGTACTAGTCCGAGATCGGCAGCCGAATGAAAGATGTCGAGCATCATGAAACTGAGCGCAACTGGGACCATTGCGAAGCCAAGGTTAGCCAGAGCACGAGCGATCAGAAATCTTCGCAGCAACGTGTTTTCAAATAGCTTGCGAATGGATTCCATCCCGATTAGCCTACTTTGTCGGGATTGCGGGGACTTAGGATTCAAGTGGGGAATCTACCTGCCCATCTACCCGGTCTATGTCGAAGCCGAAGACCGATCACGTCATGAGTTCGCCATAGCGGTGGACGAAAACCTACATGGACTTGACCTTGGTTCGATTGATGACTTTCGACGTGAGTACCGTGTGAGTGTGACCAAGATCCGATTGCACCAGCCATCCTTTCGATCACGAGTCCTACACGCCTATAACTCGACATGCGCAATTTGTAGACTCCATCACCCAGAACTACTCGATGCTGCTCATATTCTTCCAGATGTTCATCCGCGTGGAGCCCCGGTTGTACCCAACGGAATTACATTATGCAAACTCCATCATGCCGCCTTTGACCGCAACCTATTGGGGATTCGCCCCGACTTTGTTGTCGAGATAAGATCAGAACTCCTTCGCGAGATCGATGGCCCAATGCTCCAACACGACATCAAGGAGATGAACGGCACTCAGCTAGAGCTTCCCGGGGAGCGGGCTTCACGTCCGGACACGGCCCGTCTTGAAGAGCGATACCAGGAGCTTATAGAGGTCGCTCGACCCCGCCCTTACAGACAGGGCTTACGCTCCCGTTTGGTCAACGACAATACGACAGACGCATTAGGGCCAGCATGCTCTATGGGTTAGATCGCTGTCTGACCCAAGTCAGGCAGACGAGGTTCGCTGCCGACTAGCAGCATCCGAGGCTGGGTTAGAGTAGGTTACTCGATCATCGGTTAATTTCCATTCCAGCCTGATCAGCCCGTAAACCCAAGAGTCAGATACCTCGCCGTTCACAATGCAGTCTTCCCGGAGAGTTCCTTCAAGCACAAACCCGAGCTTCTCCAGTACACGGGCGGATGCCATATTGCGCGTATCGACCTCGGCCTGCACGCGATTCAGGTTCAGGGTGTCGAAGGCCCACAGCAACAGTTTGTGCGCAGCCTCGGTGGCATAACCGTGACCCCAAGCAGTATCGAAGTAACAGTAGCCGAGCGATGCACTCCGGAAGTCTGGATTCCATCCATGCAGACTGCACCAACCGATGAATGCGCCGTCAGAGGCGAGTTCCACCGCCAGCCGCACTCCGGTGGCCTCTTCGGCCTTCTGGCGGGAGGCAGTGATGAACTTCTCAGCGCGGCTACGATCGTTCCACGCAGGTCCGTCCCAGAAGCGGAGAACCTTTGCGTTGCTGTGTAGTGCGAAGAGGTCGTCTGCATCAGCGTCGTCGAAGGGGCGGAGTCGCAGTCGCACAGTCTCCAATGTGGGGGTGAGTAGTGGCATCGGTGACATACTCCTTCTATAACTCTTTGACACCCAACAATTTTCGGAGTTTGTTCTTGTAAGACATTTATCCAGCTGCCGGAGGCAAATCCTATTTACTCGAGGCAAAGTAGGTGAGTGCACCAACTTCAAATTCCAATGATACCAAGAACGCTGACCTGCGGCGGTTCATCGACAGCGTATTGCTACCGAGCGTCGCGCATGAGGAGGAGACCAGAGAGCGGATCGAATACAGCATTTCTATGGGAAACTTTCGGAGTGATTTCCATCAATCGTACAAATCGATACCGGCGAGATGATGGGAGTGGAGATGCTCACCAGGTCTTGTGGTGACGTTGCCGAACCTCCTGATCGTTGGCTTGCAACTGCCCAATCGGTTGATATGGGGTCTACATTAGAAATCGTGATTACGGTTCATGCCTTGAAACAGGCCATCAACAACCCACAACTGTGGAACGCGGCCATGAACCTTGGGCCGCAAGCGCTCACCTACAAGTACACTGAAACCGTGATAGAGCGCAGTCAATTCTCAGCGGCTTTTCGTCGGGCTAATCAAGTGCCACAGCGCACACAGAATGCGCTCGGACGCTGAAAATGCTGGACTGAATTGACCCCTTGTTGCATCATGCACGGTTCGTGATTACGAAATTGTCCGGAAGGAATGGTATCGTTATACAAGGCATTCCAGGTGGACGAAAACGGCGTTGAATGGCAAATGGTGGATCTGGCTGTGGCATCTCCTCTTGACCTCGGACCGAACACCGTTCTAGCCATCTTTCAGTATTGGGTGTGCACCAATTAGCAGAGTGCTCCCGAGTCTGACCCAGCCATGTTATATCAGAAGTACCGCGGATGTTGAAACCCTAGCCGTTGGTGCAAGATCCATGACGACTAGACCGCTGGTGTCGCCTTCAACAGGTGCTTCGACGACTTCCGCCTGAGCCAAACTGAGCAGATCTACCGCAACGGTAAAGGATGCGATCAAGAGCTGACCACATCGTTGGTTTTTCCCGGTTTGAGATTCATTTCAAGTTGCCAAAGGGAGGAGGAAGCATGCTGCGCACATCAATTGACGTTGCCATTGTGGTCATCTTGATCATCGTTATCATTTCGTTGGTCCACTAACTTTTCATTGTTATAAGACCGCCGATTTCATGGCTGATGGCAGTTTGAGCCAACCCGAATCGTCCCAAGTGATTAGCAGTGTCGCTGAGGATCGGGTGAAGGAGTGTCTTGGCATCACGCATAGCGCGGCAAGGAAGAATTATGACAACGGGGTACTCTTGCTCGGGCGTTCACGCATGCCTATTAAGTTGGGCTCTATTGACATTCATGTGGATAAACTCGCCCTTTCATAGGGTAACTTCAAGTCAATCGGTCCACAAGCTAGCATCACCAGTGCGAGGGTAGCCTTGGCGGAGTGAAACCCATACGAGCGGGCAATGATGGAGCGAACTTTGGTGTTGAGTCCCTCGACCCTTCCATTGGATACCCCAAGTCTGATGGAGGCAAGTATCCCGTCTCGATGAGTTCGGATGGTCTTTGAGAGTCGGATGAAACTCGATAGTCGTGAGCGTGAGGCTCGCTTGCACCAGTGATCGAGCATCTCATTCACCTCGTCGATCTCGAGGTCACCAGCAAAGATCGCCCGTAAGGACTCCTTCATCTCATAAGCTCGCCATAGGGCTCCCCCTCGTTGTTTGATGGCTAAGAGGGCTAGTCCTTGACGCTTGGTTAGGGTTCCTGGATTCTTCAACAGTGCCCACCGTGCCCCGGCGAACTTACGGGCAAAGGTAGGAGAGGGAAGCTTTCTCATCGTCCCGCCAGAGATCCTTGCGTACCTCCTCTAGGGCCTCGGTTCCCAACTTAACCACATGAAATGGATCGAGACAGATTTGGACGTTAGGTGCCTTCTCGCGGAAGGCCTTGGCAAAGGCTGGACCGAGATCCATGGTGGCTGCTTTGATCTTGGCAATCCGTTCTTCACCCAGGTCATCGAAGAATTCATCTAGGCTCTTGGCACTTTTCCCCTCTGCCCCGTAGACGATCTTGCCCGTCTCGTGATTGGTGACAAGCGTTAAGTAGTTGTGGTGTTTGCGATAACTGATCTCGTCAACCCCGAGAATGAAGAGGTCATCAAGACGGTTGGGATCGAGCTCTTCAGTGACGACTCGTTCACAGATCGTTCCTACCGTACGCCAGGCGACTCTGAGCAGTTTTGTCACCGTGGTCTTATCCATCTTGGCACATGCCCAAGCTACCAGGTGTTCGAAGTCCCTCGTAAACCGCGACTCCCCAACTGGTCGGGCAAATGGTACTGCCTCAGTGATCACCCCGTGGGTTGGACACCGGAGTCGTCTCAGCTGGCACGAGAGCCACGTCTGGTGAATCCCGATGTCGAGGTGTCTCCATCGGGAGTCGAGCGTTCTCGTGTCATAACAGGACCGGGTCGTATAGGAGCACTTAGGGCATACCAACCGCGATCGGGTAAGCCTGAGCTTTACCAGCAGTTCGTGTGGACGAACTAAAACCTCGATGACGGTGACACTGCGAAGGCCCAGCATCTGCTTAACTAGAGAGGTAGCGCGCACGGTTCTGAACTCCTTTTTGATGGGTTTCCAACACCAAATTTAGAGCTCAGAAACCGTGTGCGTTTCTTATGTGGCTACTTCAGCCTCAAATACCCCCACTGAACTGGGGCTATGGATCAGATCCAGGCCAAATCTATCCACATGAATGTCAATAGAGCCCTTTAATTCATCGACATCTAATAGGGCAACGTTGCTAAGCGATGCGTAACCAGTGCCAAAGTCGTCAACCGAGACTGCAACACCAACGGAGTGTAACATCGCGATCATGGCACGAGCCGAAGCTAAATCATCGAGAGCTACATCCTCGGTGATCTCGATGGTGAAGTGCCATGGCGTCTCGGCCGCAAAGAGCGCCACGTCATCTGCGAAATGGGAGGACAGAAAGTGGGAAGGTGTCACGTTCAGCGAGACGTTGATGTCGGGATGGCCATATGCGACGAGTCGATGATGAACCGCCAGTGCCGATTTGATGGCGTGATTTCCAAGCATTCTTGCTAACTCCGGATCACTTTTTACCTCCTTGAGCACCGACTCAAGCGGCACGCCGTCCCAACGCATTAACAGCTCAACACCAACAATCATGCCCGTGGTACCGTTAACCTTGGGCTGGAGTGCAAACCGGAGATCTCCACTCTCAATAGCAGCTGGCAAACGATCGCGAACCTGGCGACGCAACTCAATGGAGCGTGCCACCATGCCACCAAAAAGATAGGAGCGTGCCTTGCCGGCCGCCTTCGCGGCATAGAGCGCCTCATCAGCATGAGCGAGAAGGCTGGGATAGTCACGTCCATCGGTCACCGACATTGCCCAACCTAATGAGCCGGTAATTCGATACTCCTCCCCGATCTCGTCAACGAGTCCCATCACCCGCTCTACGAGGTTGTCAACGGCACGGTAGTCGGCATCAGCGACGCAGAAGCCAAACTCATCACCCCCGAGACGAGAGACAAAGTCATCATCTTCCACCAGCGTCATCAAGCCCGAACCGAGTGACTCCAAAAACTTATCGCCCGCCCAGTGACCAGCCGTGTCGTTGAGCTCTTTGAATCCGTCCAAGTCCAGGATACCAATAGCCACTTCGCGGCCTGATATCAGCATATGGCGAACCTTTTCTTCGAACGCCAACCGATTATCTAAGCCGGTAAGCATGTCGGTTCGAGCTGCAATGCGTTGGACATTCTTTTCTCGTTCGAGCGCTTGTTTTAGGTTCAAATCAGCGATCCCCTGTTCAACCATCTTTACCACCGTCTCCAACAGAGAGATGACCGCAGGGGTGACAGTGTTTGTTACCTGCGACATGACGGTGAGGGCGGCAAAAACATGTCCGTTCTTATGGACCGGTAGGGCTACTCCGCAGTTCCAACCAAAGGTACGCAGAAAGTCAATCCAAGGACTCACTGCTGCGTCTCCGAGCTCGTCCTGATTCCAGGCGACAGAGTCCGAGCGAATTGCTCGCAACGCTAACGGTCCATCACCGACGTGGTCAAGTGGCACCAGAAGGGCTCCGACCTCCTGTGCCCCCCTACCCGCACTTGCCATCGGAACCAGTCGGTTCATGTCTGCATTCGGCACCGCTACCCAAGACGAAGTGAACACACTCTCGGTCACCAACACATCACAGAAGGACTGCAACAGCTCGGTCTCAGACTGAGCAGACACCATGATCGAGGCACTCTGGAGCACCGTCAGAGTAAGGTTATTCAACCAACGGTTCTCCCACTCTGAGCGATTGTGTTCGACACGCGCGATCGCCTGCCTGATCAACTCATTCATCGAGTAGACAACATCCTCGCCAATGCCATGGTCGGCTTGGTCGTTGATGGCAAAAATCATCACGCCCTGGCTGATGCCACCAATCACGATCGGTAGACGCAGGACCGCGCTTCCGTCAGCCAATAGAGTTGCCACCTCGCCCAAGCTGGTGCGGTAGGGGCTGCCAATGAGACCGTTGGTTATTACCTCCCGCTGCAATCGGAAACATGTCGCCGATGGCCCGAGTGTGTCTAGTCTTCCGGATACCGAAATCTCGAGCTCGACGAGCTCCCTACGTGCCTCATCGCTTAAATCCCCCCACACACCAACGCAGCGCAATAGTTCTGTGCTGGCATCAAAACGTAACATGCAAGCCTGTCGTATTGAGACATCATGTGCAAGGTTTTCCGCGATATCTTCAAGAGCCGACGCCCATTCAGTAGTCATCAAAGATTGGAGTGCGATCTTGGCCTCAACGATCTGATCGAGCAGCCGTCCGTGAGCAAAGGCGGTGCGAGCGTGGAATAGTCGACCCAGCTCCGAACCAAGCGCCCCCATCATATCTTCAATATCGACTGGAGTCGGATCTGACTCACGTCGGTACAGTGCCAACGCAGCGCTCCGATTGAGCGACAGCGGGAAGGGTACGACAATGGCCGAACCGAGTTCAAAAAGCCTTAGTTGGTCAGTCCATATGCCAAAATGATCATCAGAGTTCCGCGGGCTCAAGGTCACATCTCCACTGCGCAATGCGATGCCAGTTGGTCCCTGACCACGTGGGTCGTTAGGGTCAGTTCGAAGATCGAGCGCATCTGCATATGCACGGCCCTCACCTGCCGCGGCCACGATAGTGATCCGTTCGCCTAACCCTGTAGCTGGAGTGCCAAGTGCAGTCGCCATAAAGACAAGTGGGGCTTGCGTTGCTCGTTGAATCATCTCCACCAACTGCTCGATCAGCAACGACTCGGGCATCTGCACGTAGCGATCAAAGAGATTGGCGACCTCGACGATGGTCTGTTGCAGCGCCTCACGAGAGTTCCGGAGGCGTATGCTAGCCTCGCCAGTAGTCGCCAGAAGCTCCTTCTCATGGAGTAGGAGCAGCGCCAACTCATTCGCATTTAACACATCAGCTAACTCAGTGCGGTAGAGTTCATAGATCCTGTCGATCCAGGCTGGTCGAATCCCGACACGGAGATGGACATCAGAGACGCGGGCGATGACTCCATAGTCAACCCGTTGTTCGGAGAACATGCGGATGAACTCGTCGGTTATCACCTGTGCAATACGGTCAGCCTCAGCGAGCTCGTCTTCGTGAAAGATGCCTATATCGGCGACCATGAGCTCACAGAGTTTGGGCTGGAGCCGCCTTAGTGCCTCGACCACACCTGCCGAGATGTGGTGAGTCGGGGCTGTAGGTCCTCCGGGGTTTCCACGTCTTGGAGTAGGATTCGAGTCGAACTCTGAATTTAGCTCCATACCTCAGCTCCTCAGTGGCGCACACCAACACTTACACCATAGAACATACGAATCCAACTTATCCCTTTTTTTATCGGCGGGCGGTGCGTGAACCTAAGGCTGTGTCGAAAACTGGCAGAAGTTGGCGCGAAGGTGCACAATGGAGGAATGACAAACTTTGCACTCAATGAGGAGCACAAGCAGTTTCGCGCGGTACTTCGGTCCTTCGCAGAGAGCCGAATAGCACCCTTCGCGCAAGAGGTCGACGAGAGTGAGAGCTTCCCGTGGAAGAGTTTTGAGGCCTGCAGGGAGATGGAGCTTCCTGCATTGGCGATTCCAGAGGCATACGGAGGGGCGGGGGCGGACAGCATCACCAACGCTATCATGGTCGAGGAGCTTGCTCGCGTCTGTGCGTCAACCTCGCTCACCATGCTGATCTCGAAACTCGGGATGACACCGGTGATTTACTGGGGTTCAGAGGAGCTCAAAAACAAATATCTTCCACGTGTGGCCTCCGGCGAGGCACAGGCATCCTATTGCCTCTCAGAGCCCGACGCCGGAAGTGATGTAGCCGCGATGACAACCAAGGCCGTACGCGACGGCGACCACTACGTCCTTAGTGGGACGAAGTACTGGATTACCAACGCCGGTATCTCGGATACATATACGGTTTTCGCAAAGACCGATCCCCAAGCCGGACACCGCGGCATAACCGCTTTCCTAGTTGAGGCCGATTGGGGAGTCAAGGTTGCCAAACTCGAGAAGAAGCTAGGAGTTAGGGGGTCGCCCACCGGAGAGGTTACCTTCGACGAGGTTAGGGTGCCGATCGCAAACCGAATCGGTGAAGAGGGTCAGGGCTTCTATATCGCCATGGGTACCCTTGATCGATCGCGACCGACCATCGGCGCCCAAGCCGTTGGGATCGCTACCGGTGCCATCGACTATGCAGCAAACTACATCAAGAACCGGCATCAGTTCGGACGCCCAATCGCTGACAACCAAGGAATTCAATTCATGCTCGCCGATATGGCTACCCGGGTTGAGGCAGCCCGCGGTCTGGTCTATCAAGCTTGCCAACTCATCGATGATGATCCCGACGGCCAACTGACCAAGTACGGCGCCATGGCGAAGATGTTCGCCTCGGATGTTGGTATGTCGACTACCGTCGATGCGCTCCAGCTACTCGGTGGTTATGGCTACACCAAAGACTTCCCACTAGAGCGCATGATGCGTGATGCGAAGATCACCCAGATCTACGAAGGAACAAACCAGGTTCAACGTATTGTGATATCCCGTCAAGTGTTAGGGGGCAAGTAATGATTCAGCGTCTCGGGGTCATCGGAGCTGGACTAATGGGATCTGGCATCGCAGAGGTCGCCTCACGGCAAGGTCTTGACGTCATCGTCATCGAGGCAACTGAAGCTACTGCGCAAGCTGGCTCCAACCGGATCACAAGATCCCTCGACCGTGGTGTTCGCTCTGGCAAACTCTCCGAGGAGGCGAGAGCCGATGCATTGAGCCACATCGAGATTACGACCGCGTTCGAAAAGCTGAGCGATCGCGAGCTGGTGGTTGAGGCGGTCATCGAAGACGAAGCCGCGAAACTAGACGTATTTCGACGATTGGATACCATCATCGAGGATCCCACAGCAGTCCTAGCCTCCAATACCTCCTCGATTCCGATCATGAAACTCGCGATGGCGACACAAAGACCGGAGCAGGTGGTTGGCATCCACTTCTTCAATCCAGTGCCGGTCATGCCACTGGTAGAGGTGGTCACTTCTCTAATGACGAACTCCAAAGTCGAGCAGCAGGCTCACGAATTTGCAGGCGGGCAACTTGGGAAGCACGTCATCAAGTCCAAGGATCGCGCAGGTTTCATCGTGAACGCGCTGTTGATTCCGTATCTGCTCTCGGCCGTGCGCATGTTTGAATCAGGTTTCGCCACCGCCGAAGACATCGACACCGGCATGGTGGACGGATGTGCTCACCCCATGGGCCCACTGGCGCTTGCCGACCTAATCGGACTCGATACGACGATGGCGGTTGCTCAATCACTCTATGAAGAGTTTAAGGAACCACTCTATGCGCCACCACCACTCCTATCTCGGATGTGCGAAGCAGGATTACTAGGGCGCAAGACAGGAAGAGGGTTCTACCAGTACAGCTAGCGCTCGCGAGCACCCCACTGCAAGGGTCATAGCTAGGATGGATCTGCAACTGAATGCCCAAAGGAGAAGCTGTTGAGTCCGTCGAATCCAGAGAAGGTCCGCTTTGCTCCGTCTCCTACCGGGTTTTTTCACGTTGGAAGTGCTCGGACCATCCTCTATAACTGGCTGATCGCCAGAAAATCCGGAGGATCGTTGATGCTCAGGATCGACGACACTGATGAGGAGCGAAATCGCGAGGAGTGGGTTGATGGCATCTACCGTGCCATCGAATGGCTTGGTCTCGGTTGGGATGATGGACCAATTCGACAATCCACCAGGATCAGTCACTATCAAGAGATCGCCTTCGACCTCCTCAGGCAGGGCCGTGCCTACTGGTGTGATTGCACCCGTGAAGCTGTTGAGGCGCGCAAATCACCGGGGACACCGCCAGGTTATGATGGCTTCTGCCGAGACCGAGGGCTCTCGCAAGGACCGGGGCGAGCGTTGCGCTTCCGAGTCCCAGATGGCGACGTCGTGGTCAACGACCTTATCCGCGGAGAGGTCGTCTTCCCCCATGGCTCCATAGAAGATTTTGTAATACTAAAATCCTCGCTTGCGCCGCTCTATGTGCTGGCGAATGTGGTTGATGACATTGACTTTGCCATCACCACTGTTCTACGTGCTGAGGAACATCTACCCACCACGCCGAAGGCGGTCTTGATTCACCAAGCGTTGCAGAGCCCTCTGCCACAATTCGGTCACCTCCCGGTACTAGTCAACGAGCAACGGCGTAAACTCTCCAAACGCCGTGACCGCGTGGCCGTCGAGGACTATCGTCAACTAGGTTATCTCCCCGAGCCGATGGTGAACTACCTCGCCCTCCTTGGCTGGAACCCTGGAGACGATCGAGAGTTCTTCAACCTTGATGAACTCATAGAGGCCTTCTCGCTCGAGCGCGTCGGCCACTCGCCGGCCTTCTTCGATGAGCAACGCCTACTTCACTTCAACAAGTCCTACCTCGCAAACCTCTCCCCGCAGGCCTTCCAGGAAGTAGCCCGACCTTTCGTAACCTCTCTAATCACCCTGAACGACGATGGAGAGGAGCGCTTCATCCAAATCGCCGCTGAGGTCCAGACACGAATTGGCACCCTGTCGGAATTGCCGGAAATGATAGGCTTCCTTTTTGAGTTCTCACCCGACTATGGTCAGCTCATCACCAAGCTTCGAACGGATGATGTCAACTATCTGACCCACACCCAGCGGGCGATAGACGACCTGAGCGAGTTCAATGAGGCAGAGGTGGAGGGGTGTCTGCGGACTCTTGCAGTTACCCTCGATACCAGCCTTCGCAAGCTTCAGGCCCCCGTTCGACTCGCCATCACCGGTGCTCCGGTTGGCCCTCCGCTGTTCACCTCCATGGCCATCCTAGGCAGAGATGAGTGTAGCAATCGACTGAAGGCTCTGCTGGATGCAGCGGCAAAGGCCGCACCTGAGAGCTAGCGAGTACGAAAGATTTTCTCGGTCCGAACCCGTCATAGATGGACGGCCCCCTGGGTGTCGACTGCTAGGATCAGAAGGACCTTCGGGGGTGGTGTAATTGGCAACACTGCAGATTCTGGCTCTGCCATTGGGGGTTCGAGTCCTCCCCCCCGAGCTCTCAAGCAGCTTTCGTTACTCCTCCGACTGCTTCGGGTAATCCCGAAGCCTAAGCGAATCAAGCGCAGGCACCTAAAGCCTCGACTCTCTCATGCCATCGATCGACGACGTTCGTGCCTCTCGAATCCCTCTGGCTCCTAAGCATGAGCCGCTCAAGGGGTCTCCGTATTCGAGGCCTTCTCGCCAGCGCGTAGGAGCCTATTGAGTCCGTTGAGGTATGCTCTTGCAGAGGCCTCGACGATGTCAGTCGATATGCCTCGACCAGAGACCTCTGCCTCTGGGGTTTGCAACGTGACCACCACATCTCCGAGCGCATCTACACCGCCGGTAACCGATGCGACCGTGAAGCCGGTCAACTGTGCACTAATACCAGTCGCTTCAGAGAGTGCTTTGCCAATAGCATCAACCATTCCATTACCATTAGCGTCAGCAGTTACCTCTTTGCCATCGATCTTGACTATCACGCTCGCCTTAGCGGACTCCCCCGACACCGATGCGACCGAGAGGCTCACCAACTCGAAACGATCCGCTATCGCGACCCCAAGCTCGTCAGTGACGATCGCCTCTAGATCGGCCTCGGTTATCTCACTCTTGCGATCCGCCATCTCCTTAAAGCGCTCGAAAGCTGCATTCAAGGCATCGCCGGCGAGGTCGAACCCCATGTCATGGAGCGTCGAGGTAAACGCGTGACGTCCTGAGTGCTTCCCGAGGATAATCTGCGATCCCTGCTGTCCGACAGCACTCGCATCGATGACCTCGTAGGTGCTCCGTTCTGCCAGCACACCGTGTTGATGAATTCCCGATTCGTGGGCGAAGGCATTCCGACCAACCACTGATTTGTTGTACTGCACAGGGTAGCCAGTGAGACGAGAGACGAGTCTCGAGGCCTTTGCCAACTCCTCAGTATGGACCTGGGTCCCAAGCCCATCGAAGAGATCAGAGCGTACTCGCAAAGCCATTACCACCTCCTCGAGGGCCGCATTTCCTGCTCGCTCGCCAATACCATTTACGCAGCACTCCACCTGTCGCGCTCCCGCAGCTACGGCTGCGAGCGAATTCGCAGTAGCCAACCCCAAGTCGTTATGGCAATGACTAGAGATGACGTATTCCCCGTGCACATTTCGACGCACCTCCTCTACCATATGACCAAAGTCCGCCGGAATGCCGTACCCGACGGTATCCGGTATATTGATAGTGCCAGCCCCATTATCAACTGCCACCTGCAGCACCTCATAGAGGAACTCCAGTGGAGTACGCGTTGCGTCTTGAGGAGAGAACTCAACATCGTCGGTGTAGCTGCGAGCATGCGCCACTGACGCCTTAACCTCGTTTATAACCGTCTCGTTGGTCATCTTTAGCATGTGGGTAAGATGCGAGGGTGAGGTCGAGATGAAGATATGAATTCGAGCACGCTCGGCATCGCGTAGCGCCTCCCAACAGCGATCAACGTCACGAAGCTGAGTCCGCGAAAGCGCTGCAATTGAAGGACCTTCAACTCTTCGCGCAATAGCTTGAACCGCCTCAAAGTCACCTTGTGACGCTACTGGGAAGCCCGCCTCGATATAGTCCACGTTTAGCCGAGCAAGCTGCTCTGCAATCTCCAGCTTCTCGAGTACGTCGAGCGATATTCCTGGAGACTGCTCTCCATCTCGAAGCGTCGTATCAAAGATAATCACCTGCTCGTTCATCGTTCCTCCTATCTTTCCGATGATGGCCCTTGGAATCTATAATCCTCGTAGCTCATACCTGCTCTTGCCTATTGATCTCTGCTGGCCTCCTTCGAGGAGACTTCCCAGGGAAATAAAAAGACCCCCTGATCAAAGATCAAGAGGGTCTAGGGCGATCACCGTCGGTGATCGCCCTATGTAAGAAGAAGTCCTGCAGTCGTCAGAATACTCATGTTGGCTAGAACTTAATCGACATCCGGAGTAGATCCGACCGACTTTGCATAAATGATCCCTGCATTGCTCTCCAACACCTGGATGACTTCGGTGGAAACAGGACGTGAGACGCTGAGCAACATCAATGCGGTACCATCATCAACTCGTGGAGAGACGGCCATAGAGTCGATGGAGTATCCTCCGTCGCCCAGAACCTTGCCCACCACTCCGATCATGCCAGGCTGATCAAAATTGCGAACCGCGAGCATCGACGCCGAAGGCGGAACCTCAACCCAGTGCCCGTCGACAAGCACGATTCTCGGCTCTGCACCCGTAGCTCCCGCAAGTGTCCCGCCCACAACATGCTCTGGGGTGCGTAGGATCACTAGGTTGCGAAAGTTAAGACTATTTGCGACGGTGGTCTCTCGAATCTCCAATCCACGCTCAGTGGCGAGTTGGGGTGCGTTCACATAGGAGACCGGCTCGTTGAGACCGACAGAGAAGATGCCCTTCAAGACCGAAAGCGTTAGCAGCCGAGTATCTTCATGAGCGAGCTCACCTTGATACTCGATCTCGAGCGATGCTGGTAGGCCGCCGGTTAGCGAAGAGATAAATTGTCCGAGAAACTCTACCAACCCGAGGTATGGACGGACCTGCGGAGAGGCCTCAGCCGCATTGACGTTCACGGCAAACGGAACGAACTCGTTGGCCAGCGCGAGTTGCACCTGTTCAGCGATGGTTATACCAGCCTTATTCTGTGCCTCCTCAGTACTCGCACCCAGGTGCGGAGTGACGACCACAGAATCGAGCGTCAGCAAAGGCGATCCAGTTGGTGGCTCAGTTTCAAACACGTCGAGTGCGGCGCCAGCCACTGTTCCTTCGACAATCGCCGCGTAAAGAGCATCCTCGTCGATTATGCCACCCCTCGCAGCATTCACGAACCGGATTCCGGGCTTCACCTGCGCGAGCAACTCCTTCCCAATAAGTCCTTTGGTTTCTTTAGACTTCGGGAGATGAATCGTAACGAAATCTGCGGACCCGACAAGCTCCGCCAACGAGGTGAGCTCGACACCCATTTTCTTGGCTCGCTCTTGAGAGATGTAAGGATCGTACGCAATAAGGGTCATGCCAAAGGCGAGAGCTCGCTGTGCTACAAGTGCTCCAATCCTCCCAAGGCCAACAATGCCTAGGGTCTTGCCGTATAGCTCCACACCTTCAAACTTGGATCGCGCCCATGTGCCTGATGTTAGGCTCGCATGTGCCTGCGGAATCTGTCGAGACAGCGACAGCAACAGGGCCATAGTGTGTTCGGCTGCTGAGATGATATTGGACTGAGGTGCGTTGACCACCATGACGCCTGCCTTTGTGGCAGCCTCCACATCAACGTTGTCGAGGCCAATGCCAGCCCGGCCTACAACGATAAGGTGAGGTGCATTGGCGATCACCTCGGCAGTCACCTTGGTCGCCGAGCGAATGATGATCGCATGAACATCCTGCACAGCTTGCAAGAGCTCCTCCGGGGATAGATCGAGAGATACACGCACCTCATGTCCTGCCCCTCGAAGGATATCAAGCCCTCGGTCTGCTATAACCTCGCTCACCAAGATGGTAGCCACGTTCACTCCCTGTTGTATAGTTGTAGACCTGCACTTGAGCACCACGCTCAAGCTATCGCCGCATCGGATAACTCGCCCGATCCTCGCCCTTCAAGCCGACAAACACGACTCGGTGTTCTGAGGAAGGAGCTTGTGCTAGAGTCTAGTGACGAAGTCGGCGATCCGGCCAACTCCGTCGACGATACCCTCGTCGGACAGGGCGTAAGAAAGCCGCAAATATCCTGGGGCATCGAAGGCCTCCCCCGGAATCACCGCTACCTTAGCGTGCTCAAGGAGTAGTTCTGCTAGACGGTAGCTAGAACCGATGGCGGCGCCTTCGAACTCCTTATGCAGTATCGCCTCCACAGAGGGAAACGCATAAAACGCCCCTTGTGGCCACATCACCTCAACCCCATCGATCGCGGCGAGCAAGGTGATGATGCTCTGACGCCGGCGAGCAAAGGCATCACGCATATAGCGAGTCGCCTCAGCGTCGGCTGCTAGCGCCGCGATGGAGGCTCGCTGTGAGATGTTTGCCACGTTTGAGCAGAGTTGAGATTGAAGCTTGACGACCCCCTTGGCGATATCGCTCGGTGCAACCACCCACCCAACGCGCCAACCGGTCATGGCAAACGTCTTTGCAACGCCGTTGACCAAGATCAGACGTTGACTTAGCTCCTTGCTGGCTACACTCCCGATTGCAGGGGCACACTCCATCCCGTAGGTCAACTGCTGGTAGATCTCATCACTTACCACGTAGAGGCCCTTTCGATCCGCAAATTCCGCGATCGCTGCCGTCTCCACCTCCGAGTAAACCGCACCCGTCGGGTTAGACGGCGACACGTGAATCAACATCTTTGTCCGTGGGGTGCAGTAACGCTCGAGCAGCTCAGGGGTGACTTTAAAGGCCGTAGAAAGATCGGTTGGAACCGCAACGGGAACCCCGCCAGCTAGACGAACAACCTCTGGGTAGGTAACCCAATAGGGCGCAGGTATCAAAACCTCATCACCCTCGTCTAACAGCGTCATCATCGCCGAGTAGACCGCATGCTTGCCGCCATTGGTGACGATGACTTGGCTGGGCTCAACCGCAAGTCCACTCAGCACTCCGGTGCGCTCCGCAATTAGTTCGCGCAACTCGGGCAGACCTGCAGCCGCCGTGTAATGATGGTTACGCGGATCCCGCGCCGCCTCTAACGCTGCATCAACGATAAAATCAGGGGTTTCAAAGTCAGGTTCTCCAGCCGCGAAGCTTATCAGATCGACTCCACGGGCTAGCATCGACTTTGCAGTCGCATCGATCGCAAGTGTCGCAGATTCGTTAAGCTGTTCGATTCGTGCCGAGATGCGGCCAGTAGCCATGACGTATCACCTTTCGAATTGGAGAAACAATGAGCGCGAGTTCCCGTATCACCCTACCTCCAGACATGCTTCCCTCCGACGGTCGCTTCGGTTCCGGGCCGTCGAAAATTCCAACCTTTTTCCTCGATGGTCTCGCTGAGACCCAAGACACCCTACTTGGAACCTCCCATCGCAGGCCGGCAGTGAAAGATCTCGTCCGAGTCATCAGAGAACGGATGACTGAGCTGTTCGGTCTCCCAGAGGGCTACGAGGTCGCACTTGGGAACGGCGGTGCTACCCTCTTTTGGGACATGGCGGTTCATTCGCTGATCAAGAGCTCGAGCGAACACCTTGTGTTTGGCGAATTTTCATCCAAATTTGCTGCAGCGGCCCGCCAAGCACCGTTCATCGACTCGGTTAAAGAGATCAGCGCCGACTACGGCTCCTGCCCCACTCTCGAAGAGATAGATGGTGTCGACACCTACGCACTTACTCACAATGAGACATCGACCGGCGTTCTTGCTCCACTGGCACGGCCACAGTCGGAGGATGCCATCGTCTTGGTCGATGCCACTTCAGCCGCCGGAGCAGTAGCGGTCGATCCACTAGCATTCGATGCCTATTACTTCTCCCCACAGAAGGCCTTCGCCTCAGAAGGGGGCCTCTGGGTAGCGCTACTCTCCCCTCGTGCCATCTCGCGCTCCGTCGAGACTGTGGCACTTGGTCGTTATATCCCCACCATGCTGGATCTCTCAGTGGCGATCGAGAACTCACGGGAAAATCAGACCTACAACACCCCGGCGATTGCAACCCTCTACTTGATGAACGCGCAGCTCGAGTGGCTACTTTCTCACGGTGGATTGACATACGCCTCCAAGCGTTCAGCTGAATCAGCCGCCATTATCTATCAATGGGCCGAAAAGGCATCCTATGCCCAGCCCTTTGTTGCCGATCCGAGCCTTCGCTCTCCAGTCATCGCTACCATCGACTTTGACGAAAATGTCGATGCGAAAGAGGTCGCAGCCACCCTGCGAGCCAACGGCATTGTGGACACGGAACCCTATCGCAAGCTCGGTCGCAACCAGCTCCGCATAGCGCTCTTCCCGTCGATCATCCCGGACGATGTAGAGGCACTCACCCAGTGCATCGACTTTATCGTCGGCCAACTCTAGGTGGTGCTAACTCCCTGCGCATGACGAGCTGGGCCGATCACTCGCCCCAGCTCGTCATCGAGTTGATGCAAGTCCTTACTGGGAGTCCTTAGCGAGCTAACACTCGTGGCGCCCATACGGGTCGCCGTCGCTCGAACTCGATAATCTTGGACTCCTTGGTCAAGCTAATACCGATCTCGTCCAGACCTGCGAGGAGCCGGGCCTTGGCGGTCGGATCGATAGCGAACCGATACTCGATCGAGCGACTTGGAACGCTCACGCGTTGGCTCTCTAGGTCCACCAAGATCTCGGTAGCAGGATGTTCTGTCACCAGGTCTAGAAGTTGGGACACCTCGTCGGCGCTCAACTGCACGGGCAACAGTCCAACCTTCAAGGAGTTATTGCGGAAGATATCACCAAAGCGAGGGGAGATGACGACTCTGAAACCGTAATCCATCAACGACCACACCGCATGTTCACGCGACGACCCAACTCCAAAATTCTCACGAGCGATGAGGATTGTTGATCCCGCAAACTGGCGGGAATTTAGAACAAAATTGGGATCTTGGCGCCACTCGGAGAACAACCCCTCACCAAAGCCTGTGCGCTCCACTCGTTTAAGCCAGTCACTTGGGATAATCTGGTCTGTGTCCACATCTGAGATCGCCAATGGCAGCGCGTGTCCTCGTAGCTCAGTGATCGGTTCCATTGCTTCCTTCCTTCCTCTCAGGCAAACGTATACTTACGCCAGGTCGCTCGGTGAACTAAAACTCCCTCGAACCGCCGTTGCGGCGGCAACCGCAGGCGAGACCAGGTGGGTTCGCCCTCCTCGCCCTTGACGACCCTCGAAATTACGGTTCGAGGTCGACGCCGCTCGTTGGCCAGGCTGGAGCTGATCAGGGTTCATCCCCAAGCACATCGAGCATCCAGGCTCACGCCATTCAGCGCCAGCAGCGCGAAAAATACGGTCAAGGCCCTCAGCCTCTGCCTGCTCTAGCACTCGCCGGGAGCCCGGCACCACCAGCGTACGCACACTAGACGCCACCCTACGTCCGTCAAGCACTGCTGCAGCAATTCTCAGATCCTCTATTCGCGAGTTCGTGCATGAACCGATGAACACAACGTCGACAGGGATACTTCGCACCGAAGTTCCTGGTGTCAATGCCATGTATCGCAACGCACGACTGGCAGCCTCTCGTTGTGGGGCCAGCTTGTACTGGTCCGGATCGGGGATGGCGCCATCTATCGACACCACCTGTGACGGGTTGGTTCCCCAACTGACCTGAGGCTTTAGCGCCGACGCTTGGATATGAACCTCTTGGTCGAAGACGGCATCAGAATCGGTGGCAAGAGCCGCCCATGCCTGTGTCGCTTGCGAGAACAACTCGCCGTCAGGAGCAAACTCACGACCCTTCAGAAAAGAGAAGGTGGTCTCATCAGGCGCGATCATTCCGGCTCGCGCTCCCGCCTCGATACTCATGTTACAGATCGTCATCCGAGCCTCCATGGAGAGGTTGCGAATCGCCTCACCACGATATTCGATCACATGGCCGATGCCCCCACCTGTGCCAATCTGTCCGATAATGGCGAGGATGAGGTCCTTCGCAAACGTCCCTTCCGAGAGGGCACCATCGACGGTAACCGCCATAGTCTTCGGCCTGACCTGAGCGAGCGTCTGGGTAGCAAGGACGTGCTCCACCTCAGAGGTTCCAATGCCAAAGGCGAGCGCTCCAAATGCCCCATGCGTAGCGGTGTGGGAATCGCCACACACGATGGTCATGCCAGGCTGTGTCAATCCCTGCTCAGGTCCGATAACGTGGACAATGCCTTGTCCTTTGGACCCCATCGGGTAGTACGTGATCCCGAACTCTTCGCAGTTCTTCGCCAAGACCTCGAGTTGCTTTGCGCTTATAGGATCAGCTATAGGGCGATCGATGTGCTCAGTCGGGACGTTATGATCGGCGGTAGCGACCGTAAGGTCCGGTCGTCGTACGCCACGATTCGCCATACGCAGCCCATCGAAAGCTTGTGGAGAGGTCACCTCGTGCACAAGGTGCAGATCGATGTAGATAAGATCTGATTCGCCAGGTCCTCCCTGGTCTACCAGGTGCGACTCCCAAACCTTCTCAGCAAGTGTGCGTCCGACACCCATCGCCTACCCTCCCCTTCTCTCAAAAAACTCGAGATCTCAACTAGGTACGTTGTGCCAGTAGCCTAGACCTGTAGATCTATATTGGTCGCCGTTGCTCTAACTACGTTGCTCGACCTAGGCTCGTCGTATCGAGACGACCTCCACCTTTAGCACGCCGCCAGGAGCCCGATATTCGACCCAATCTCCACTCTTGGCGCCAACGAGCGCTTGGCCAAGCGGCGATGTTGGCGAGACGACCTCGACTCCAGAGCGACGCTCCTCGATCGAGCCTAGAAAGTACTCACCGATATCGTCGTCATCCTCATAGCGCAGTGCCACAATCAGTCCTGGTCGAACGCTATCGGCACTCGAATTCTCGTCAGAGACGACTACAGCATTTTCGAGCAGTGCCTGGAGCTGGCGAACTCTCGCCTCCATTTTCCCTTGAGCATCCTTCGCAGCATGGTAGTCTCCGTTCTCACTGAGATCACCAAGTGCGCGCGCCGATTCAATAGCGTTGGCGATCTCAATTCGGCCAGTCGTAGTGAGTTCGTGCAACTCAGCAACCAAGGCATCATAGGTTGCTTGTGAGATCGTGGTTTCCGTCATGAAAAACACTCTAGCGCCTCGCTATAGTCGTCGCTGGCCCACTTAGGCGTTACCGAACAAAGATAGCCAGTCGCGATTGGCCCTAACCGCCCTTCTCGATGCTACTCTCTGGATAATGGCAAGGCATGACCCGTCGGCTTAGTTGATTTCAGATTTCGGACCGAGCAGCCTACAATTGTCGGATACGGAGAAAATTAAGTAAGGCGGTAGCAGTATCAATGAGGAGACAAGGATGACACATCGCATCGCCGTTATTGGGGGCGACGGTATCGGACCAGAGGTCACCAAAGAGGCGATAAAGGTAGCTCGCGCTGCCGGTGCCAGCTTAGAGACCCAAGATTTTCAACTCGGTGCTGCCCATTACGAACGTACCGCCGAGGTGCTCAAAGACGAGACCCTCGCGGAACTCATGAGCTTCGATGCCATTTTACTCGGAGCTATAGGCCCAGCAATTGGTTCAACCACAGTCCCGTCTGGCATTCTCGAACGAGGCCTGCTCCTCAAGCTCCGTTTTGCTCTTGATCTTTACATCAATCAACGCCCGTTTCTGACACTCGATCCAACACTGACCACTACACACAAACCAGTCGATATGATCGTAATTCGAGAGAACACCGAAGGGGCCTATGTAGGAGAGGGTGGCCTCCTGCGCAAAGGGACTCCCTACGAGGTGGCGACGCAGGGATCGGTGAATACTCGCAACGGCGTCGAACGAGCAATTCGCTTTGCCTTCGATCTTGCCCAATCCAGAGAACGCAAACTACTAACGCTGGTACACAAAACCAATGTTCTCACCTACTCCGGTGATCTTTGGTATCGCACTTTTCTAGAGGTTGCCTCTGAATATCCAGCCGTCATAACGAGCTACAACCACGTCGACGCCGCCTGTATCTACCTCGTCGAGGCTCCCGAGCGCTACGACGTCATCGTCACTGACAACTTATTCGGGGACATTATCACTGATCTGGCTGCCGCCGTCTCCCAGGGTATCGGCTATGCCGCCTCAGCCAACATCAACCCAGAACGCACCGGACCATCTCTCTTCGAACCGGTTCACGGAGCTGCTCATGACCGTGTTGGCACTGGCGAGGCCAACCCTTATGCGGCCATCCGTTCAGCCGCAATGATGCTCGACTTCCTTGGTGACACAGCAATCGCAGCAAAAATTGAACACGCATTGGCAGTCCTGCCTCCGGCAGGGGCAACCACCACTGAAATTGGTGACTTCTATGTAGAAAGGGTGACACACTGATGCCGATACAAGCAATGAAATACGTCTGGATGAATGGCAGACAGGTTCCAGACGAGGACGCCAAGGTTCACGTTCTTACGCATGCGCTCCACTATGGTTACGGAGTCTTCGAAGGCATCCGCGCCTACGACACTCCACGTGGCTCTGCCGTCTTTCGTCTGACCGATCACATCAACCGCTTCTACGAGTCCGCCAAGATTCTCATGCTGGATATCCCGTACGCGCCTTCGGAGCTCATAGAAGCGACCAAACGACTTGTTGAGGTTAACGGACAAGCCTCGTGCTATATCCGGCCTATCGCCTACCTTGGTTATGGCGAGATGGGGCTCAACCCACTCACCGGGTCCACGGACGTCGCGATCGCAAACTGGCCATGGGGTGCCTACCTTGGTGACGAAGGACTGTCAAAAGGAATTCGAGCTAAGATCTCTTCCTTCAAACGCCACGACCCCAACATTATCCCACCCGCTGCAAAGACTACTGGTGGATACATAAACTCGGCGCTTGCCAAAGCAGAGGCGATTAAGGCCGGCTATGACGAGGCGATTATGCTCTCCGGTCAAGGGTTCGTAAGTGAGTGTACGGGCGAGAACATCTTCATAGTCAAAGATAACGTCCTCCTTACCCCTTCGGATGCATCTGGAGCCTTATCGGGAATCACCCGAAAGACTATCGCTCAGGTCGCAAGTGACATGGGTATCGAGACTCGCTACACCCAGTTGCTACGGACAGACCTCTACCTTGCTGATGAGATGTTTATCACCGGTACCGCCGCCGAGGTGGTTCCTGTGAGTTCGGTCGACGATCGAGCAATCGGCAGTGGTGAGCCCGGCAAGATCTCCAAGGAGCTCCAGCGTCGCTACTTCCAAATCGTCACCGGCAATGAGCCCTCCTATGACCATTGGCTCGAATACGTGAAGGACTGACACTCTGCGAACGGTTGACATCTACGATACGACCCTAAGAGATGGGTCTCAGCAAGAGGGGATCTCGCTCACAGTCGAGGATAAGCTTCGCGTCGCCCGCCAGCTCGACAGCTTAGGGGTGCAGTTCATCGAGGGTGGCTGGCCAGGTGCCAATCCAAAGGATGCTGCATTCTTTGCGAGAGCGACCAGTGAACTTAAGCTTCATAGCTCCAGGCTGGTAGCGTTTGGATCCACACGCAGGGCCAACGGAGATGTCGAGAACGACCCGAACCTGCGGGCTCTGGTAGCGAGTGGTGTAGCCGATGTTTGCATCGTAGCAAAGGCCTGGGACTATCACGTAGTCCATGCCCTTCGAACCTCGCTAGAGGAGGCACTGGCGATGGTCCGAGACTCCGTAGCCTTTCTTGTCGGCCACGGGTGCAATGTATTCCTTGACGCTGAGCACTTCTTCGACGGCTTCAAGGGCAACCCGGACTTCGCCATCGCAGTACTCAGTGCTGCAGCAGAGGGCGGAGCATCTACCCTCGTCCTCTGTGACACCAACGGAGGAACTCTCCCGTCAGAGATCCCGTCTATCATCTCCAAGGTCAACGACCAAATTGCACTTCCGTTCGGGGTTCACTTTCACAACGACTCTGGCTGCGCAGTGGCGAACTCGCTCATCGCCGTAGATCTGGGTGCCACCCAAGTCCAAGGGTGCCTCAATGGCTATGGAGAGAGGACCGGCAATGCAAATCTGGTGCCCATCATTGCGGCCCTCTCGCTCAAACAGGCGATCTCCACCATTCCCCCACAGAATCTTCAACTCCTCACCACTACGGCACGCCATATTGCAGAGATCACCAACCTGCCCCTCTCCCCACAGACCCCCTATGTCGGATCCTCAGCCTTCACCCACAAGGCAGGACTGCACGTAAGTGCCATCGCGAGGCGTAGCGACGCCTACGAGCATATCAACCCTGACCTGGTCGGGAACCATAGCCGCTTCGTGGTATCGGAGATGGCTGGACGCCAAACGCTCCTGATAAAGGCTGGTGAACTCGGTCTTGAGCTGACCGATGATGCCACAACATCATTGCTGCAGCGACTCAAGGACCTTGAGCACCAGGGGTACCACTTCGAGGTAGCCGATGGATCGCTTGAGCTGCTTATGCGTCATGCGCTTGGTTGGGTGCAGCCGTACTTCGAGGTCGAGTCGTACCGCGTCGCCACCGATGGTTACCATGGTCCAGAGCTCCTAACCGAGGCGACCGTGAAGGTGAGGGTCAACGACAACCGAATTATCGCCACCGCCGAGGGAAACGGACCCGTACACGCGCTAGATCAGGCACTCAGGCAGGCACTCCAGACGACCTACCCATCGCTAAAGACGATGGGGCTCGATGACTACAAGGTCCGGGTACTCGACACCTCAAGTGGCACCGACGCCGTAGTGAGGGTTCTCATCGACTTCTCCGACTCCGAGACCCAATGGACAACCACCGGAGTCTCGACAAATATCATCGAGGCATCGTTCTCGGCGCTCACCGAGGGCTTTGTGCTCGCACTTGTCAAGACAACATCCAGCGAAGGGAGTGCGCAATGAGCCAACCAGATATGGTCGAGATCAACCAAGGCGAACATGTTCCACGCTACTGGGCCGAACCAGTCAACCCAGTAGAGCTCGCCTTGCATCGACCAGCAGAGCTAACAGGCAGGAAACTAGCGCAAGGTCAGTTGAATGGACGCCCTGGTCCAGATCAAGGTTATGCGCTCTCGCTGTATGAACATCTAGCTGGCACGATCCAAACCATACCTGGTGAACAACTCGCCGATATCCAAGCAGGGGTGGTGGCATGCGCGATGGCTCACGCCGCTGAGCTCGGGCGTGCCCCTATTCTGGCGGACCTGAAACGAGTGCTTGATCACTTTGGTTTCTTTGGAGGTGCAACCTCTGAACAGATCCGCACTCGTCAAGATCGCTTCCAGGGAATTAGCCACAACTACCAGGCACTCCGGCGTATGGTCGCCTTCACCCAGATGGAGATCAACCTCCAAGAATGACTCTTGGACCCTTGCCCCAAGATATGTAGTGCCAAGTCCAGTTAATCATGACCGAGGCCTTGTTGCGCGAACCCAAGAGGGTAACAACGTGGAGCCCCAACCATGCGAGCCAGGCAGGAGTTCCACTAAGCCGTATCCCATGCCCCACCTCTGCAACGGCGGCGCGGCGCCCGATCGTCGCCATCGTTCCCTTGTCGCGATAACGAAATGGGTACGTTGTCTCTCCCTTGGCGAGGGCACAGATCTGTAGAGCTGCATGGCGCCCACCTTGGATGGCAGGTTGCGCGAGCTGTGGAAGTGGGTTGCCACTCAGGTCCGACGCCAAGGCAGTGTCACCAACGGCAAATATATGTTCAGAGCCGATTACTCGCAGATCACCACCGACCATCAGGCGCCCACCCCTACCAGTGGGAAGTCCTAGACGCCCGACGACCGCGGGAACAGCTACTCCGGCCGCCCAAAGGACGAGCCCATTTTGAATCTCACGTCCACTATGGAGCAGAATAACACCAGGCTCGAGTGCCTCAACCGTCTCCTCCAAAAGAACGGTTACACCTCGGGTGCGCAACTCCCGGCGGGCATACTCTGATAGCTCCTCATGGAACGCCTCCAAAAGTCGAGATTGCTGCTCGATGAGGATGACCTTGACATCGTCCGGATTTAGACTGGTGTAATCGGTATAGAGAGCCTTATGGGCAAGTTCAGCGATCGCACCTGCTAGCTCCACCCCTGTCGCACCGCCTCCAACGACTACAAAAGTGAGTGCACCGTCACGTACGCCATGGGCGACCGCCTGCTCGAACTGGCGAAAGAGATGGTTTCTCACATCGAGCGCCTCGTCAAGGGTGTAGATAGCGTGCGAATATTCACGGGCGCCAGCTATGCCGAAGTAATTGGCGGTCGCTCCAACCCCGAGAATGAGGTAGTCATAATCAAGGGTTCGACCATCCTCTAGCACTATGAACTTGCGCTCAGCATCGACCGAGGCCAACTCACCCTGTTCGAACTTCGTCCTAGCCATACTCCGGATCACGGTTCGAATGGGAAACGCGACGTCGCCAGGGTTCAGCCCCGCTGTCGCCACCTGATACAGTAGTGGTTGAAAGGTAGCAAAGTTGTGACGATCCACCAGGGTCACATCCGCAGTAAACTTTGCAAGCTCTTCGACTGCTGCAAGTCCAGCAAAACCCGCACCTACGACCACCACCTTGGGACGGCTCGGAGTACCTTGCACAGGAGCTGTTGTCGCTCTGCGCTGACGGAGTCTTGTCGCTATCATGCCTACCTCCTCGTACTTTGGATCGAGCATAGCTGGCACGCCGGATGCAAGGGCTGTCCTTCACAGTCTCTTAATCTTGCGTCAACCTCATATCCAAGCGGCGTGATTGACGGCTGAGAGCCTGACCCAGCTCAGAATCGGAGAGAAAGACGATCGCGACGCCCGCATCGAGAGCCTGTCTCATTCGCTCAACCACTCCAGTCGAGGCCCGATAGGGTATCGGCGGCGCCACCACCCACACCGGTAGCAATCGAACTAACATCATGGCCAATGAGAGCTGGAATCGCCCATCTGCGTCCAGACTTGCTGCCGCTTCGTTAGCCGAGGAGAGCAGCCCTACCTCATCCAGGACCTCTCGAAAGGACGGTACCCTCCCGAGCCTAGGAGGACCTATCCTTACCGCCAACGCGAGATGTTCGAGCACCTTGAGCGACGGCATCGGTGTAAAACCTGCAAACGCTAGCGCTAATACTGAACGCGCCTCCCGGCTCCCGGCTTTAGCGCCCAACACCGTAATCTGTGCACTCGACTCGAGGCCGAGGAAGGCGCGAACGACAAGGTCCTGTGATCCACCGGTCAGCAACATCGATTCACCTTCGGCAAGGCTCCAGGTCCCGAGACGGACCGAGGCACCCTCGCGGGACACCGATCCACGCACCTCAAGTACCGTTCTAGGAGTCACGGATCTCTCCTTGCCACCAGCTAGTCAACGAGATACCGACTACACCCATGATGACCGAGAAGCTCGTTCCCGTGATCACATACTCGAGAAACAGGCCGTGAACAGCAAATGCATTGTTCAGCTGGACTAGCGGTGCTAGTGCACAACCAGCAAACGCGACCGCGAGCACCCCACTTACCCAGCGTGATTGAACAATCTCCTGATCAGATGCCATCACCCGAAGAGCGACACCGGCGCCTACAAATCCGACTCCGCAACCCAAAGCTAATACCAGCACAGTACCAAAACCAATGAGATAACTCTGCCGCCACGCCAAGCCAACAGCCGTCACGAGCAACAGACTTGCAAGCAAAGCAGGCGCCACGGCGGCACGACGACCATAGGATCCCCGAGTTCGCGGAAGGATGCCGAGAATCCCGGTCGGCTGCACCAGCGACGAGGCGACTGGACTCAGCTCCCAACCCAGCCAGCAACCTAGCCCAGCTACCAGGGGGCCAAGAACCAACATGCCCTCGGAAAGGCCTATACCTAATGGAACGAGCGCCAACGCAGCTAGGACAGCCCTTAACCACGTCAGTCGACCGACGCGAGCTGTACTCAAGGCACCCAAGGATAGCCCTGGGTACCTCAACATCAACGAAAGGCTGAGGGAGTGATCGAGAAAACGACCGTCTGGCGCTGCGGATCGGCGAAGATTAGGCGCCCAGCGCGAGCCAACAAGAACTAACACGGAGGCCAAGAGAGCAATCGCCGAGTACGTCACAGCGTCCTTACCTCGGACCAGGTCAGCCGCTGTGTTCTGGAGACCGAGTGATGCCCCGCTAGCCAAGATCGCAACCGACACAAGTACAAAGACCGCGAGCACAAGATCTGCTAGTCCACTGACCCTAGACCATTGGTGGCACCCCTCCATCCAAATGGCGAGTGCACATCCAACCAGCAACCACGGGGCCGCACTCTGATGGAGGAGGCCCTGATGACTGAGCGAATACCAAACCACTAGCGCGTATACAACAGTCATGCCCGCTACCAGACCCGCGAAAAGTCGGCCCCATCGCGCCCCTAGACTCACAGCACCAGCCGCGAGAAAAACAGCCAACAGACCACCGCCGAGCGCGGAACTCGGCAACGAGTGTACGACCTTATCTAGATCACGATCGAGCACGGCAACCAGAGCCCCCAGACTCAGCGCCCCCCATAGCACCGGTTTACGCCAGGTACGCAGGGTGGAAGCGATCACGCTATCCCCCAGACACCTCGGTCAGTTTTGACTTCGTAGACAGGAACGGCATCATTGTACGCAGAGTCGCCCCCACCTGCTCGACTGATTGATCTTTGGCCTGTTGGCGTAGTTGATTAAATCGAGGTCGACCGGCTGCCATCTCATCGATTAACTCTCGCGCGAAGCTTCCATCCTGAATCTCAGCTAGAATACGCCGCATCTCTGCGCGTGTAGCCTCATTGACTATACGTGGCCCGCGTGTAAGGCCCCCGTACTCAGCCGTCTCTGAGACCGAGAACCACATGCCCGCTAGACCATTTTCGTAAAGGAGGTCAACGATGAGTTTCATCTCGTGCAGGCACTCAAAATAGGCCGACTCCGGCTGGTAACCAGCCTCTACCAGGGTCGTGAAGCCAGCGACAATCAGCTCACTCAAGCCACCGCAGAGCACCACCTGCTCGCCAAAGAGATCGGTCTCAGTCTCCTCAGCAAAGGTGGTATCAAGCACGCCAGCCTTCGTGGAGCCGATACCCCAGGCGTAAGAGAGCGCCAATGCATGACCGTTTCCTTGAGGGTCGTTGGCGACGGCCACCAACGAAGGCACGCCTCCGCCCTCTTCGTAAGTCCTCCGAACGAGATGGCCAGGACCTTTAGGCGCGATCATGATCACCGCAACGTCCTCTGGCGGCACGATCTCACCGAATCGAATATTGAAGCCATGAGCGAACCCAAGCGTCTGGCCAGGACGAAGGTGTGGGGCTACCTCGTTCTCATAGATCTCCTTCTGCACGGTGTCGGGCGCGAGAAACATGATGAGATCCGCCCACTTGACAGCTTCCGGCACTGACAACACCTCGAGCCCACTAGCCCAAGCCTTATCACCAGAGGAGGAGCCTGGTCGAAGCGCAACTCGCACCTTAACCCCTGAGTCAGAGAGGTTGAGTGCATGAGCGTGGCCTTGGGAACCGTAACCAATGATAGCGACACGCGTGCCGCTGATAATCGACGGATCTGCGTCGTTGTCGTAATACATCTGAGCCATTTATGATACTCTTCCCTTCTTAGATCTGCGTGTGGGTTTTGGCAGCTTACTGAGAGCAATCCTACCGGTTCGCTGTAGCTCGATCAGACCAAACTCAGCAAGGAACGCCTCTACATCATCTAGCTTCTCGGGTGACAACGCAAAGACGACTGTAAGTCTGTCCATCGAAACGTCGATAATCTCACCATGAAAGATCTCGACTAGCTCCATCACCTTGGAACGAGCACCAACCTCAGCGTTGATAGTGGCGAGCATGCACTCGTACTCGAGCGCGTCAGCCGGGTCGATCTCGGTGATCTTGATAACGTTGATCAACTTATGCAGCTGCTTGGTTATCTGTTCTAGTGGAACCGTCTCCACATCAACAACTATGGTGAGCCTCGAAAATCGCTCGTCATCGGTTGGAGCCACCGCGAGAGAATAGATGTTGTACCCACGTCGAGAGAACAACAACGCCACTCTTGCAAGCACACCGGCACGGTTCTCGACTAGCACGCTCAGGATATGATGCCTACCCTCAACCGGCGGACGAATAGAGCCAATTGGGACAAGGTTCGAAGATCGATCAACCATCATCGTCCTCTCTGCTGATGCGGAGGCAACACGATGTCATCATTCGGTGCTCCGGCGGGTACCATCGGAAAGACCTTTTCAAAGGTGTCAACACGAAAGTCAATCACAACCGGTCGATCGTCAATCTGATTCGCCTTCTCGATAACTGGGTCCACCTCACTCACCTGATCGACACGAAAACCAACGGCACCCATCGCCTCGGCCCACTTCACATAGTCTGGAAGATCGGGCGAGAGGAACACCTCCGAATAACGCTCCTCGTAAAACATCTCTTGCCACTGGCGCACCATACCAAGATAACCGTTATTCAAGATAGCAACTTTGATAGGGATACGTTCTGCCGTCGCGGTCACCAGCTCCTGCGCAGTCATCTGGAAGCACCCATCGCCATCAATGGCCCAGACCGTACTTTGCGGGCGACCAGTCTTTGCTCCAATAGCAGCTGGCACCGCAAAGCCCATCGTCCCAAGACCCCCTGAGTTAATCCACGAGTTTGGTCGTTCGAATTTAAAGTATTGAGAAGCCCACATCTGGTGCTGCCCCACACCCGAGACCACCACCGTATCGGCTGGCGCCAGAGCTGAGATGCGTTCGACGACATACTGAGGCTTTATGGCTGCACCCGGAAGTGAGGGTTCGTACGAGTACGGGTACTGCTCTTTCCAGGCACGCAACTGGGCGATCCACTCCGATAGATCGGGTGCCTCAGCTGGGAGGTGCCGAGTGATCTCAGGGATCACCGACTTCACATCACCAACGATAGGAACATCAGGCCGACGCACCTTCCCAAGTTCGGCTGGGTCGATATCGACATGTATGATGCGCGCCTTGGCGGCAAAGGCATCGACCTTGCCGGTCACGCGATCATCGAAGCGACTGCCGAGTGCAATAACCAGATCTGCCTGCTGAAGCGAGGTCACGGCAGTGAAGTTACCATGCATTCCTGGCATCCCTAGACACAGTGGGTGCGAGTCTGCGATGACGCCTCTCGCCATTAGAGTTGTCACCACCGGGATGCCAGAGCGATCCACTAACGCCTGTAACTCCGCGGATGCGTTACCTCTAATCAGCCCACCGCCGGCATAGATCACAGGCCTCTTCGAGCTCGCGATCATCGCCGCCGCCTGCTCTATCATCTTCGCGTGCCCCTTGACCGTTGGTTGATAGCCTGGCAGATCCAGCCGGCGAGGCCAGTACCACTCCATGGTGTCATTGGCAACGTCCTTAGGGAGGTCAACAACGACGGGTCCCGGCCGACCGGTGGTGGCAACGTGAAAGGCCTCGGCTATCACCCTTGGTATGTCACTTGCCCGTGTGATAAGCCAATTGTGTTTGGTGACCGACATCGTGATGCCTGTGGTGTCGGTCTCTTGAAACGCATCAGTTCCTATCGAGGTCGTAGCGACCTGACCGGTGATCACCACGATAGGTATGGAGTCAACGTAGGCGTCTGCAACCGCAGTTACGATATTAGTGGCCGCAGGACCACTAGTCACGATGGCAACTCCCGGACGTCCTGTGGCCTGCGCGAAGCCTTCGGCTGCATGGCCAGCACCCTGTTCATGGCGCACAAGGATGTGGCGGATTGGTGACTCCAACAACGGGTCATAGACGGGGAGAATGGCTCCGCCTGGAAGGCCAAACACCGTCTCGACCCCCTGCATCTCAAGCGACTTTATCAGTGCTTGTGCTCCGGTTAACTTCATGGCCGCCTCCTTCATGCATACGCGCAAGCGACACCCAGCGACTAGTTCCTTGTCTTAGAAGGCTCCCTTGAGCGTAGATACGAAAAGACCTCCCGGTAGGGGAGGTCTTGGGCACGACGCTACGAGGAGCCGTGCCCTAACGAAGGAGTACTACCAACGAGCGTCGAATGATCATGTGAAGAAGCATACCCAACCTCATCGACTATCCGCCAGTTACTGCCCCAATTTCTGCTCCCTTTACCAAAAGCGCGTACTTGCCGAGCGCTCCTTCGGTATAGCGGGCGGGCGCAGGAACGAAAGACTGGCGTCGACGAGCAAGTTCAGCCTCGTCAACCAGAAGGTCGATAGCGTGAGTAGGCACATCGATAACGATCCTATCGCCGTCTCGGATAAGACCAATCGGTCCCGCATCTGCCGCCTCTGGTGCTACATGGCCGATACAGAATCCGTGAGTGCCGCCGGAGAAGCGTCCGTCGGTGATCAACGCAGCATCATGCCCACGACCCGCACCCTTCATCGCGCCAGTAACCGCCAGCATCTCTCGCATACCAGGGCCGCCCTTTGGCCCCTCATATCGAATCACTACAACGTCGCCGGCACGAATCTGACCTGCAAATATTGCGTCAAGTGCCGCCTCTTCGCGATCGAATACTCGGGCGATGCCGTCAAAGTGTTCCTGATCGAGCCCGGCCACCTTCACAACCGATCCAGATGGAGCAAGAGATCCGCGCAGGACTGCAATCCCACCAACCTCATGGATCGGGGTATCGATGTTATGCACTACCTCACCATCTGGACGGGGTGGATCATAGACCCGGAGCTCCTCGGCTAGAGTGCGGCCAGTTACGGTGAGGCAATCGCCATTCAACAGACCAGCGTCCAAGAGCTCAGCAAGTACCACCGGGATGCCACCGATGCGATCGAGATCAGTCATATGATATTTTCCGTGCGGCTTCGTGTCGGCGAGGTGAGGAACTCGACTACCAATCCGGTTGAAGTCATCCAGAGTGAGTTCAACCTTCGCCTCGTAGGCGATGGCCAGCAGATGGAGCACTGCATTCGTAGAGCCCCCAAGGGCCATCACGACGGCTATCGCGTTTTCGAACGCAGCTTTGGTCATGATCTGACGAGGAGTAATTCCCAACTCCAAGAGCCTCATCACCGAACGTCCAGCCTCAAAGGCGATATCCTCGCGTCGACGGTCGACGGCTGGCGCAGAGGCAGAGCCGACCTGGGCCATTCCCAATGCCTCAGCAACCGAGGCCATCGTATTGGCGGTGTACATGCCTGCACACGATCCCTTGGTTGGACATGCATTGCGTTCAACGTCGAGAAGTCGTTGGTCGTCGATGCTGCCGGTCGCATAAGCCCCGACCGCCTCAAAGACACTTACAAGGTCAAGGGTCTCGCCACGAAAACGCCCCGGCAATATGCTACCGCCATAGACAAAAACCGATGGTAAATCGAGGCGCGCCGCCGCCATCATCATTCCTGGTAGCGATTTGTCACAACCCGCCAGTGTCACCATCGCATCAAAGCGCTCGGCGTGCATCATCAACTCTACCGAATCGGCGATGACCTCACGGGAGACGAGTGATGAATGCATGCCCTCATGCCCCATGGAGATACCGTCCGAGACGGCAATGGTGCCGAACTCCAACGCCACACCGCCAGCGGCCCGTACACCCGCCTTCGCGCGCTGCGCCAGGTCGGAGAGCACGAGGTTGCAGGGCGTAACCTCGTTCCACGAAGATGCGATCCCAATCTGTGGCTTGGAAAAATCCTCATCATTGAGACCAACCGCTCGGAGCATCGCTCGCGCCGGGGCTCGCCTCGGCCCCTCCGTGACCTCCTGGCTCCGAATCCTGATTGACTTCGTCTCGCTCATAATGTGCTACCCCCTGGTTGTGTGTAATATTGCCGTAACTGTATGCCAATGTAGCGCCATCCGTGCGCCTCTAGTGCTGATCATCCATGGTATGTAGACCAGTATCTCGCGCCGATAGCACCCAAGACGACCAGCTATTGCTAGTCAGTGCTCTTGCGTGCCTCATCACCAAGCTCAACCAAGGCTTGGCGAGCATCGGCACCGGAGATCTGCCTTCCGTATTTACGCATGACCTGTCCAACTAGAAAACCGGCTATCTTCTCATCGCCATCTAGATAGCGCTCCCACTCATCAGCGAAGGGTGCAATAACCTCAGCTACCATCGATTTAATCGCCCGCTGATCACGAGCGCTAAGACCAAGCTTGGCGATCAAATCGGGTACTGTAGCCGCGTCTACACACGCCTCGCGCAAGAGGATTTTCACCTGCGACGCTCCCAGCTCGCCTCTATCTTCAAGAGTCAACACCTCCACAAATCGAGTCGGGGTCAGCTCACCGATCTCGGCGAGCAGTGCGGTTAACTCATTCGCGCAACGGGCTGCTGCTCTGGCTGGAGTGATGTTCGCGTCGATGGCGGCTCGAAAGTAGGGCCAACACGCATCGGCGATCACCGTCTCACGCAGATCACCACTCAAATCAGGCAGCAGACTAGCAAGGTAACCACGACGCGCGCTCGGGAGTTCGGGGAGCTGTGCCCTGCGCTCCTCGATCAGATCGGAGTCCGGTGCCACCGGTGGCAGATCCGGCTCTGGGAAGTACCGATAGTCATTCGCCTCCTCCTTCAGACGTAGGGCACCGGTGACCGAGCGCGCCTCGTCCCAGAACCGTGTCTGCTGAATCATCGCCTCCCCGTCTTCATAGAGGTGCACCTGACGGAGACCCTCAAACTCAAGGGCACGAACCAGCGATCGCAATGAGTTGAGATTCTTGATCTCTACTCGTGTACGAAACCCCGTCTCGCCAATCGGCCGAACCGAGACATTCGCATCGACACGGAGTGACCCCTCCTCCATGCGTCCGTCGCTCGCACCGACAGTCACGAGGATGGCACGAAGTTCGGTTACGTACTCCTTGGCCTCCTCTGGATCGCGAATGTCAGGTGCAGAGACGATCTCGAGGAGCGGAACTCCTGAGCGGTTGTAGTCGATGAGCGAGTACTCAGCCGACTCAATCCGACCGTGACCCCCTCGATGAATCAACTTTCCAGTGTCCTCCTCTAGGTGGGCTCTCTCGATACCTATTACCCGACCTGAAGGCAGTTCAAGGTGCCCTCTGGCGTTGATAGGAACGTCATATTGAGAGATCTGATAGTCTTTGGGCATATCAGGGTAGAAGTAATTCTTTCGGTGGAATTGGCTTCGCTGGATGGTTGCATCGAGTGCCAAGCCAACACGTATAGCAAAGTCGACCGCCTGCTCGTTCATCACCGGCAAGCTCCCAGGCAGCCCGAGACACACCGGGCAGACGGAGGTGTTTGGTTCCTCGCCAAAAGCGTTTGGACATCCACAAAAGAGCTTGGTGGCGGTCTTTAGTTCCGTATGGACCTCCAGACCGATGACGTACTCCCACCCCTCTGCTGGCCCAGTGGTTGTTCGAGTCTTCAACGTAGCCCCCTCTCAACTGCATAAGCTCCTCTAAACAGAAGCTGTTCTGATAGCGCTGGACCGAGAAGTTGCACTCCTATCGGTAGGCCATCAGCGTCGACGCCTGCCGGGATTGAGATGGCTGGGTCACCCGAAAGATTCGACGGTATCGTACAGACATCAGAACGATACATCTCGACTGGATCACTGGAACGTTCGCCTATCCTGAACGCCGTAGTAGGGGATGTAGGACATAGAAGCAGATCAAAGTCTGCATACGCTCGTGCGAACGCTGTGCGCACCAGAGTCCGAACTCGCTGAGCGGTGACATAAAAGGCGTCGTAGTAGCCGGCAGAAAGGGCGTAGGTTCCAAGCATTATCCGTCGCTTCACTTCAGGTCCAAAGCCCTTTGTTCGAGTGGCGATCATCATCTCCTCAACAGTGGAGCCAGCCTCCCTAAGGCCGTAACGAACGCCGTCATATCGAGCTAGGTTCGACGACGCCTCCGCAGGAGCCACGACATAGTACGCCGCCAGCCCGAAGGCAAGTTCATCCAAGCTAATCTCGGCCACGCTAGCTCCCGATTGAGTTAGCACTTCAGCGGCGCGCAAGACCGAAGCCTGTACCTGTGGAGTCGCGGTCTCGACAAGGTTCGTTAATATTCCAACGCGGATACCGCGTACGCCCTCGGCCAATGAAGCCACTAGCGAGGGTGCCACCTCCTGCAGAGAGGTCGCGTCCCTGGGATCATGACCCATAATCGCCTCGGCTACGAGCGCAGCATCCTCAACCGAAGCAGTCAACGGACCGATCTGATCAAGCGAGGAGGCGAAGGCGAGGAGACCGTAACGCGAAACCCTGCCATAGGTCGGCTTAAAGCCCACAACGCCGGTCAAGGATGCTGGTTGGCGAATCGATCCACCAGTATCTGATCCAAGGCTCACCAGCGCCATCCTGGATGCTACCGCCGCCGCAGAACCGCCAGAAGAACCGCCAGGAACTCGCTCCAGATCGTAAGGGTTCTTGGTGATCTTGTAGGCCGAGTTCTCCGTTGAGGATCCCATCGCAAACTCGTCGAGATTCGTCTTGCCGACGACTATGCCATCCTGGTCGAGAATGCGATCAACAACCGTCGCGTTATAGGGAGGGGTCCAGCCCTCTAGGATCTTCGATGCCGCAGTGGTCGGGAACTCCATCGTACATAGATTGTCCTTCAGGGCGACGGGAACTCCCGCCAACCGCCCAAGGGTCTCACCGCGCGACCGTCGATCGTCCTGATCCATCGCCCGCCGATGCGCTGCGTCGAGGTCAAGTGAGAGGAAGGCGTCAACCTCGGGCTCTTGGATAGCGATCTGCTCCTGGTAGGCGTCGATCACCTCGACCGTCGTCACGTCGCGACTCTCTAGTCGGCGCGCCAGTTCGGCGATCCCCCAATCGAGAATCTCATCGTTCATGGCGCTCCTAAAATTCTGGGTACCCGGAAGTACTCATCCTCGGAGCTTGGAGCCATCGCCAAAACGACCTCTCGGTCGAGTCCTGGATGTACAACGTCGTCGCGCAAGAGGTTCACGGTCTCCAAAGGATGATCCATTGGAGGGTAGCTAGAGAGGTCCTCTGAGTTCATCACCTCGATCACCTCAAGAATTCGCGAAAGCGTGCTCTGGTATTCAATAAGTTCTTCACCACTCAATGACAGCCGCGCGAGCTGCGCGATATGAGCGACATCCGCCTGGTCGATCCGATTCGTCATCCCCCTGAGCCTAGACCTCACCTCGACCGAGTCAGCCAGTGTCACGAAGGGAGATAGGACTCTAGCTTGTAATCGCCCTCAACAAGGAGGACATCGGGTCACCTTCAGGCCGACCCGCAAAAACCTGGGTGAGGCCAAGAAGCTTAGTCATATCACCGGTGACCAATATCTTTCCGGCGATAAAGGACTCGATCGCTCGCTGAGGATTGAAATCAACAAAAAGCGCCTTCGCTGTCTCGTAATCGAGCGCCACCGTAAGATCGGCGTTCTCCAACTCTCCAAGATCGAGGTTCATGACACCTGAGGAGGTATCAATGAACGCCTTCAGTGGCTCCTCCTGAAAGGGGCAGCCCGAGATAATCTGGTTCATTTTCAGAGCAACATCCACCCGCATCGGCTCGATGTTGAGTCGATCGGTGATAGCACGAAACTCGTCTAGCCAAGCTGGACTCAAGAATTCATGCTGGCTAAGCCCATCGAGCATCGAAGCATCGAAATCAGTCATCTACTAAACCGCCTCTTTCTCTCGGTCACACTCTACAAGCGACGGAGCATCAACAACATTCCAACGACAGTATTCAGAGATCATGGAATCACCAGAAGGTTTACGCTGGCACCATAGAGTGCGGTCTGGCCTGCACCAGGACTCTCATACTGTACGATGGAACCCCCAAACGGAGCCGACACGGTTCCGACGACAAATCCCTGGCTCTGTAGCGTAGATTCCGCCGTACCGAGAGCATCACCAACCACATTCGGAACACGCACATAGTGGGGTCCAAGCGACTCGACCAAAGTCACGCTTGTCCCCACCGCACTGACTGTACCGGCACTGACCGACTGTGAGATCACATCCCCATTTGAGACCGAATTGGAGTACTGCTTTTGGACGCTATAGGTAAAGCCTTGATTCGTTAGGTCACCCTCCGCAGTCGTAAGCGAGACGCCAACCACGTTCGGCACCGGTCTTGGAGCTGGACCCTTAGATACAATGAACTTGACGACAGAGTGGTATGGTACCTTTTGGTTCACCGGACTCTCACTCATCACGACACCAGCAGGAACGTCAGGTGAGTACTCATAGGTGGGGCGAACAAGAAATCCCTTGGCAGTCAGGGCATGTTGGGCAGTCGTGAACTGAGCCGACTGAAAGGACGCCACGTACACCGGTGCATGACCCTTGGACACGTACAACACTACGCTGCTATCTGGATGGATACTCTGGCCACCGCTAGGGCTTGATCCGATCACGCGACCTGATGGTACCTTGGATGAGTATCGACTCTCGAGAGCAATATGGGCAATCCCTTCGCCTCGTAACCGCTGTGATGCCGATGAAGCTGTCAAGTTGGCGACATCATCCACCTTTATAGTTCGAAGGCGCTGATAGAGGACAGCACCGCCGAGCGCGGCAGCCACGAGGATCGGGAGTAAGAAGAAGAGAAGCCACCACGGACGCCGACTTCCTACCTCCTCCATGTCTTGGGGCGCTGGGGTTAGGCGTGGCGTGTTGCTAATGTCTAGCGCCGACGTATGGTCCGTGTTCTCTCTGGTCTGATCGGCGAGCACAGCCGTACTGTTCTCGTCGCGAGCCAGCGCGAGATGGTCAGTGAGATCGACCGCGACCGTACTGCCGTCGGCAATCCACTGCAAACTATCGTCCATGACCACCTCAGGTGTGGAGGCCAACGTTCCTGCTCCGGGGGCGAACAGCGGCTCCGGATTCGTGAGATCGCGAGCAAAACCGTTCCACTCATGCTCGATCTCGGCCGCACTCGGACGGCTATCGGGGTCACGTGCGAGCATCGAGACGATTGAGCGTGCGACTGGATCGTCAGGAAGAGGGTTTACGACTGGATCCCGCAGTCTTGCAAACGCCAGTGCCAGTTGCGTATCGCCCTGGAAAGGGATCGCACCGAAAAGTGCCTCATAGAGCACAAGTCCAAGCGAATATACGTCACTACCAGGGACCGAGCGTTTCCCTTCGACCTGTTCGGGTGCCATGTATCTCGGCGTGCCGAGAATGCCGCCTCCAGTCTCAGTCACCGTGGTCTCCGAAAGGGCGCGCACGAGCCCAAAGTCAGCGATCCTCACTCGACCACCATCATCAAAGAGCAAGTTGGCAGGCTTAATATCGCGATGTAGAAAATTGCGGTGATGCGAATACGCGAGTGCTGACGCAGTAGCGGCTCCGATCTGAACAACCTGCGAGGTCGACAACGAGCTACCACGAGCATGGAGCTCGCGCAGGGAGCCATTGGAGAGATACTCCATGACAAGGTAGGGCTCACCTTCGTCTGATCCCCAATCGAAGACCTTCATAATGTTAGGATGGTTCAGCTGCGCCGCAGCCTGTGCCTCATCGCGGAAACGCCTCAGAAAGATAGGATCGTCCGCCAGCCCACGCTGCAGAAGTTTTATAGCAACAGTTCGCCCAAGTCGGTCGTCGATCGCGCGGTAGACAATGCCTGCGCCTCCCGAACCTCGTCGGGCCACCACTCTATACCGGTTACTGAGGACCCGGCCAATGTTCTCGTCCGTACCAGTAGCCTTCGCCAGCTCGTTACCTACCTTACGATTACCGCCCGACCTGGCGGTCAGCTCCTTTAATCCAGATATAGCCTACACTGAGACGTTCTGAAGCAATCGCACCAGCCGCACCCAACCTCAGTAAGACCGAAAGCAGCATTTGAGCTAAGAGGCGGATAGACGCCTAAAGATCATATCCTCTACTCTTGCATTCGATCTCTATTCTTGCACTCGCTGGCCGTTCATTCAGAAGAGATGCGGCTAAGCAGCACAGGTAGCTCGATCACCTCGACTCCTAACTGCTGAGCTTTTTCGAGTTTCGAACCGGCGCGCTCCCCCGCCAACAGGTAGTCAGTCTTCCTCGAGACCGACTCGGAGACTCGGCCACCGTTGGCGATGATCAGCTCTCTAAGCTGGTCGCGTGAGTAATCACTGAAACTCCCGGTGATCACAAAACTCTGCCCAGCGAGTCGATCCGAGGCGGCTTGGGGTATCACAGTTGCACCAACCACACCCTGGGCAATCAAACCTGACAACAGCTGAGACCCATAGGGATCATCCCGAAAACCCACAACAGAGCTGGCCACTGTCTCACCAATACCGTCCAGGGCAACTAGGTCCTCGACCTTTGCAACCAACAAATCCTCCAACGATCGCATCGACGCCGCGACCACCTGCGCGACGTGGACACCGACGTTGTCAATAGCGAGTCCGAACAGAATTCGGCCCAATGTCCGTCCACGTGATACCTCGACGCCAGCCATCAAGCGCTGGATCATCTTCTCACCCACCCCAGGGAGCTGAGCAAACTCCTCGGAGCTGAGCTGATAGATATCCGAGGGAATCCCTACGAGCCCAAGTTCCACAAGTTGGCGCGCTCGCATCTCACCAAGGCCGTCTATATCCAGAGCGTCTCTGGAACCAAAGTGACTCAGCCGCTGTACCAGCTGTTCGAGGCAGAACCTGTTAGGGCAGCGGAAATCAGCCTCATCTCCATCCCTCACCAACACAGACCCACAGCTCGGACAGTGATCAGGAAATCTATACTTTGGCAGATCATCGGTGCGAGCTGCAAGCACTGGTCCCACCACCTCGGGGATGATCTCGCCCGCCTTTCGAACAACGACGAGGTCACCAACCCTCACATCCTTTCGTTCGATCTGCTCCGCATTGTGCAAAGTAGCTCGCGCTACCGTCGAGCCAGACACCACCACCGGATCCAATTCGGCGAAAGGGGTAATCTTTCCGGTCTTTCCAACCGATATGTCGATAGCCAGCAACCTCGTCAACTGCTCCTCGGGCGCAAACTTGAATGCGATCGACCAACGAGGAGCTCGTGAGGTAACACCCACCCGTCTCCGATCCACCATCCGATCAGCCTTTACGACCACCCCATCGGTCTCATAGTCGAGATCCGCACGTGATTGATCAAGCTGCTGAACGCGCTCGAAGAGCTGTCCTTGATCGACCAAGGACCCATGTTCCTCAACAGCAAAACCGAGTGAACTCAAAAAGGCTAGAGCCTCATGGTGGGTCTCGAATTGCGTGGGCTCCTCGAGTTGGTAGGCGAAAAAGGCGAGGCCACGGCTCGCCGTGACTCGTGGATCCTTTTGGCGAAGGCTCCCCGCAGCCGCATTCCGCGGATTCGCAAAGGGCGCCTTTAGTGTCGGATCTTGGTTCAGCGCCTGAAACGACGAGCGCGGCAGATAGATCTCACCACGTACCTCGAGCGGAGCGTCATAGGCAATACGCTTCGGAATTGCGTCGACCACATAGATATTCGCCGTGACATCCTCGCCGATCCTGCCATCTCCGCGAGTCGCCGCTTGCACCAGCAATCCACCGTCATAACGCAAGCTCAGTGCCAAGCCGTCGATCTTGAGCTCGACGAATAGAGTTGGCTCACCGCCAAGCAAGCGGGCAAGACGATCGACCCATGCATCGAGCTCGCTAACGTCAAAAACATTGTCGATGCTAAGCATTGGGCTCGCATGCTCGACCGGAGCAAAAAGCTGTGAAGGAGTAGCGCCCACCCGTTGAGTCGGCGAAGTCGCACCTGCTCGCTCGGGGTGCAGTCGTTCAAGTTCGACCAACTCCCTAAACAGAACGTCGTACTCTGCATCGGTCAAGACAGGGGCATCGAGCACATAATAGGCGTAACTCGCTCTGTCGAGCAACGCCCGTAGGTCTTCGATCCGATCAGCCATTGTGGGTTGCCTGCACGGGCATGGTCACCATCGCCGATCCGACGACCAGATCTTCGTGATAGATCGCCACCGTCTGGCCGGGTGCGATGCGTCGTGTAGGCGAGGAAAACTCGAGCTCTGTGGCGCTTAAAACACCTGGGTTAGTAGCCCCGTGCGCGCTCCCTTGGAGCTGGCCCTCCTTTGGCCATCCGTCTCCCAAGTAATCAATGGCCGTGGTCACAGGAAGCCTGTCTGTTAGCAGACGATCGATCGTGCCGATCTGGATGACCCGCGTCTTTGGATCCTTGGCGAGTACATAACGGCGAAGTCCGTCCCCAAGGCCGCCTATGCGTCTCCTTTGGCCGACAGTAACCGCCTCAAAGGGGGTGCTGTCCTCGTACTCATCACCGGTGACGGTGTCTACCACCTTAGTTGCATGGAGCGTCCCCCTGGAGGAGAGAAAACTCTCCTTTCCCATCTTCTGCGAGATGAAACAGACCTCAAGTGAGTCTGGCTTGTCAGCTGTTCGCAGGCCAATGTCTGCGGCAATCGCTCGGACGTCATCCTTGGTCATCTCACCCACTGGAAATAGAAGCTGCGACAAAGAGCTCTTCGGTACCACCGACAGCACATACGACTGGTCCTTCCCGGCATCTACTCCACGACGGATAAGAGGAGTTCCATCGACGTACCCAATCCTTGCGTGGTGCCCAGTCGCCAGATACTCGAAGCCGAGAGAGCGCGCGCGCTCAACCAACGCCTGGAACTTGATGCTACGATTGCATTCGATACATGGATTCGGAGTCTCACCACCGAGGTAGCCACGAACGTACGGCTCCACCACCGCCGTCTCAAACTCCTCAGTGAGGTTGAACACCAGATGCTTGATACCAAGTTGGTGTGCGACAAAGCGCGCGTCTTCGACATCTGCTACCGAACAACAACCTGAATCAGAGGCACCACCCCAAAGTTTGAGGGTTACCCCAACCACCTCGTGACCTTCAGAAACCGCCAAGGCGGCTGCAACCGAGGAGTCAACTCCTCCAGACATGGCAACCATGACTTTAGCCAACGTAAACCTCCAATGCACGCGTTGGGTAGTCGGTCACCACCACATCGAACCCCATACACTGAACTCGTCGTAGGTCCTCCGGCTCATTGACCGTCCACACCCAGACTGCTAATCCCTGACGGTGCGCCCAATCGACTAGATCTTTAGTTAGATACTCACTGCCCATGAGCGTCAATGGCAGCGAAAGAACCTGATAGGGTGGGGATGACACCTCCTGATTCTGATAGTCCTGATACCAACGGATCGACTCTGCACTCGATGCCGCGGTAGCAGTCCCTGAGTAGAGCTGACGAAAGCGACTCAAGGGTGGATCGAGAAACGAAGCGACTACCGCACGCTCGGTCATCGCATACTCTGCCAAGCAGCTTCCAACACGCGCTTCGATCCAAGAATCCTTGCCTAGATCCTCCTTGATATCGATAGAGACCTGGGCGGTACCACTCACGGCGAGGACCTCTTCAAGGGTGGCGATCCCAACCCGCTCTGACGCAACTCCATTGCTGAGGTCGAGATCAGCACGTAGAACTTCAAGTGGGTAATCATGTACCCAACCCTCCATATTCGTGGTAGCGTCGAGACGATCATCATGAAAGACCACCAGTTCGCCGTCCTTGGTTGGGTGGATATCGAGTTCGAGATCGACATTTAGATCAATAGCCGCGCGACGGAACGCCTCGATGGAGGAGGCGACAGCCTCACCCATCCCGCCACGATGCGCCGCAATACGCGGAACCTGAACGCTACTGGCCTTGGTCATGGCAACTCTCCCCAAGCGACTAGAATCTCAGGCGAATGCTCGATCATCTCTTTCTTCGCTTCATAGCTTCGCTCAAAACCTCCCTCAGCTCTTCGATGCTTGAGCGCGCAGGTTTAGAAGAGCAGCTCCACAACGACATGATGCTCGGAGACTTAACCTTCGAGACCTCCTACAGCCTACCGGGCGAGGCCTCGCCGCCTCACGTCCGCGCAGACCTCACAGTAGAGTGGCCGACCTGGAGTCAAGGATCCTACCGAAGTTGGTCGCTCGGCGACGGAATTGAAGATCCGATTGAGATCGTCGTCGAAGTGGCACTCCGTTTCACAGGTCTTAGCGAGCTACCCATGACACCTCAGCAACTTCTTACCCACCTACCGCGCCACTCATCTCAAACCATCATGAATGCACCGATGGAGCTGCAGCGAGTAACGGTTGAGACCAGCTATGACATCACTACTGATGGTTCAGAATTAAGTGCCGAGGTCGTCTATGAGACCACTTGTGTCTTTGATGAGCAGATCATCGAGGACGACGATCGGGTACAAGCAGCGATTGCACAGCTCACTGGATGGATATCCTCGGTTCTCGTTCAGGCGAGCGATATCCCTCTGACCTACTTGCAACTGTGACAGCCCATGATTCCGAATACTGTGTGCGTGGGTTTAGACTGGTCACAACGGAACGGCGACAGGAGCTGAGGTGGTATGAGACCGATACCTATTGATTTTCACATCGGACCGCTCGTGCTCCACACCTACGGTTTCGGTCTAGGCATCACATTTTGGTTCGCCTACTGGTATCTAAGCAGACGATTTCATCACTACGGGCTCTCAACAAAGTGGCTCGAGAAATCCTTCATTTGGATCATCGTTATGGCGGTGGTCGGCGCCCGTATCGTCCACTGCGTAGCCAACATCAGCTACTACCTAGCGCATCCCATCCTGGTCTTTGCAGTCTGGCAAGGAGGGTTGTCATCCTACGGGGGTATCGCCGGCGGGTTGATTGTCGCACTCTATGCGCTTCACAAGTACAACCCAGAGATCTCATTTCGAACAGCAGCAGATGTGACGGCTCCTGTCTTACTCGCAGCGTGGGCAATGGGTCGCCTGCTTGGTCCTCAGCTCATGTTCGCCGGTGGCGGCCATCCAACCACCGCATGGTATGGCATGAAGTACGCTGGCGAGGTTGGCTACCGGATACCGGTGCCCATCTTCCAGTCGATCGAGACCGTCGTCACCTATCTCATCGTGCTCGAGCTATCTCGGGTCTACCCGAGGTGGAAGATGCCAGCACTCTCCGTCGCTGTCTCTGCCTATGGGATCTGGTCGATCGGTCGTTTCTTCGACGAGTATCTGTGGCTCGCCGTCCCAAGAGTGTGGGATGCGGTAGAGGTCTTCGCCCTCATCAGCTTGGCGGCCTCCATCGTGATTATGGTCTTACTCGTGCGAAGGCGAGGAAAAGATGACAACCTCGTCACCCTCCCGAAACCACTTGAGGTTGCCGATTCGCATGGCTAGCGAGACTGCCCTCTTCACGGACAGGTACGAACTCACCATGCTGGAAGCCGCGCTCCATAGCGGGATCGCCAGCAGGCATGCGACCTTCGAGATCTTCGGCAGAGGATTGGCGGGACGTGCCTATGGCGTGATAGCGGGTACAGCACGAATTGCCAGTCTGCTCAATCGATTCACCTTCTCCGACGAAGATCTCGACTATCTAGGTCATAACTCGATCTGCTCTGCGGACACGCTCGCATACCTCGCGAAATTCAGATTCTCGGGGTCCATCTACGCCTACCCCGATGGAGAGCTTTACTTCCCATTCTCGCCTGTTCTGCGACTTGAAGCAACTTTTGCCGAGGGGCTCATCTTGGAGACACTCCTGCTATCGGCACTCAACTTCGACTCCGCGATCGCCACCGCCGCTTCGCGCATGGTTCTCGCCGCGCGCGGCCGAAGTTTGATCGAGATGGGAACTCGACGCACAAATGAGGACGCTGCAGTGGCCGCGGCTAGGGCATCCTATATCGCTGGCTTCCAAGCGACGTCAAATCTCGCTGCTGGGCAACGGCACGCCATCCCAACAGCCGGAACCATGGGACATGCCATCATTCTGGCACACGAGAGTGAGGCGGCCGCCTTCCGAGCACAGAGGGCGGTTGCAGGAGACGCCACTACAGCCCTGGTTGATACCTACGACACGATGAACGGCATACGTACTGCGATTGCCACTTTTGGACCTTCACTGGCCGCGATCCGCATCGACTCCGGTGACCCAGGAGAGACATCAAGGGCCGCTCGAGAGCTGCTCGACTCGCTCGCGGCCACTAAAACCCAGATTATCGTCTCGGGCGATCTCGATGAGGCGGCGATTCTGTCATTAAAAGATGCCCCTATCGACGGCTTTGGCATCGGGACCAAGCTCGTCACAGGATCAGGCGTGCCCACAGCAGGTTTCGTATACAAGCTCGTCGCCATCGAACGAGGTGGAGAAAGGATCCCAGTCGCTAAGCAGTCAGAGGACAAGACCTCTGACGGAGGAGCAAAGACCGCGTATCGACGCACTCGTAACAGGCGTGCAATCGACGAATTCTCGCTCGACCCAGGAGCGTCTATCACATCTACCTCGGCCGACGAGCTACGGCAACTGCAACTCCCTGTAATTGTTCAAGGGGAGGTCGTCATCGACGACGACCTAGAACGTTGGCGGCGATTGCATCAGGAGTCACTCCTCGAACTTGGATCGAGCGAGGATCTTCTGTCAACGAAGACACCGTTGTTGCAGTGTCATTACATCGGACCGGGGACCCTGCGAAGCTAGTACTCCCCTCATCAAAACGTCCCGGAAGGAGCGCTATGACCATTGAGATGACCTCACTCGAAGAAGCTGGCCTTCATCGTCCTCAGGTTGATCGGCTGCTGCGGCACCTCGAGAGTTACGTCGACGCTGGAAAAATACCAGGATTCGCGATCCTTGTCGCTCGAGACGATGCCGTAGCCCTCCGTCACCACTACGGAATGGCTGACCTCGCCACCCAAACTCCAGTTAGCGACTCCACTATCTACCGAATCTACTCGATGACCAAGCCCATCACATCAACCGCGCTATTGATGCTAGCTGAGGCTGGCATGGTGGACCTCAACGACGAGGTTGGCGACTACATCCCCTCCTTTAAGGCTATAAATGTGCTCAAGGGTGGATCAACACTCGAGCCGATGTATCGTCCAGCTACTGAGCCCGTTCGAGTATGGCATCTGCTCACCCATACCGCTGGCTTGACCTACGGTTTTCACAATCAAACCATCCTCGATACGCTCTATCGTCAACATGCGTCAGAGCTAAATCTTCCCGACGACCTCACCCTTGAGGAACTCGTAGATCGCTACGCACAACTCGGACTCCTCTTCGACCCAGGGCATGGATGGAACTACTCAGTGGCCACCGATGTTCTCGGAAGGCTCATCGAGGTGATCAGTGGCGAGCCACTGTCTGCCGCTCTCGAAACGATGGTCCTTCAACCCCTTGAGATGACTGATACGACCTTCGAACTCAATGTCGACCAGCTAGAAAGGGTCGGCGCTCTTTACCTCAGAACCGAGGAGGACGGCATGCATCACCTCGGCGGCGCCGTCCCGGAACGGAGGGTGTTCCCAGTTGACATGGGTGGAGGTGGGCTCTTCTCAACACTCGACGATTACCTCCGTTTTACCCTCATGTTGATGCATAGAGGATCGTTCGGCGGGGTTAGGCTGCTTGGACCGCGCACCGTCGACCTCATGACGGCCAACCACCTACCCGGAGGTGCCGATGTAGTGGACCTCTGTAGATATCGCCCACAACCCATCGACGAACCGGGTGTAGGCTTCGGTCTTGGCGTCTCGGTTGTGAACAACCCTGCAGCTGCCAAGAACTTCACAATCGCTGGCGAATTCGGTTGGGGCGGCATGGCGAGCACCAACTTCTTCATCTCTCCGAAAGACCAACTCAGCGTGATCTTTATGACACAGTTAATCCCGTCAAGCGCCTACTCCTTTGGGCACGAAATTCATCGACTGTTGATACCTGCGCTGACGAGCTAGTATCATCCTCGGTCAGGAGGGTCGAGTGGTGAGACGAACTTGGCGATGTCAACGCGACGCGCACCCTCTGGAATCTCCTCATAGCCATGCGTGCGAGCTGCCGCCAATGAGGCAAAGAAGTCGAACGAAGTATCGAGTTCGCGCAGCTCGCTGATGGTTAGCCACCCGATCCCCTCGTGTAGACCACTGACTTCGCGCCAGTCAGCACTCAGTTGACTCACAAAACGCCTGTAGGCGCGGAAACGCTCCACGATAGTATTGACCATCTGTTCGGCGAGCGCATTAAATCCAGCCGTCGTCTCGCCAACCTCATCGGCGATGGTGATCCCTAGGTATTTGAGCCTCCAAGGACGCTCACGCCGACTCGGGACCTCAACCGGCTCCACGAAATCATACTTGGCAAGTTGTCTCAGATGGAAGGAGCACTTAGCGGCAGTACTATCCAACATGCGAGCCGCCTCGGCAGCGGTGATGCTCTCATACTGACCCAATAGGTCTATAAGCCCCAGACGCAGTGGATGAGTAAGCGCCTTGATGGCGCCGACATCAGCCAACGCCCTTGTGGGGATCGACTCTGTAGGGATCGACTCTGTAGGGATCGACTCTGTAGGGATCGACTCATGGCAACTTGCCCACGCGTCGTCATAGCTTTGCATATCTCCTCCACGGGCTGTCACAAGGGGGATTGGTCCATGCAACCCAAAACAACCGAACCTGTGACGCTCGCCCATGCTAGCAGCGAAATCCTGATGGCTCAACGCCCTAGAGGATCGATAGCGCCACCTTAATGGTGAAAGCCAGCAGCCCTTTGGGAGGTCGGCATCGGCGCATCGAGATCCTCTAGTTCCTCAACTGCTCGCTTTAAATCATCAACGAATAGCGCTGCAAGATCGCTACGAAAACCGTTGCGCAAAACAGCTCGCATAATTAGCTCATCGGAGAGGTTGTCCGGCATCGGGTAGACCGGAACCTGCCAGCCGCGTTCACGCAGTTTAGAGGAGAGGTGGTGAAGATTCCAGTTTGGATTCGAATCGGCAGTCTTTGTCCATGCGACAACCGGCAGTGCATCACCACGCGCGATCACCTCCATCGATGGCAGCTCATCCAGACCAGCTGCGATCAGAGATGCGGTCTGCTGGGTCTCTCGCTGAACCCTTGTGTAACCCTCGAAACCCAATCGTATCAAGTTGTAGTACTGAAGCAAGACTTGCGCACCAGGGCGTGAGAAGTTGAGACCAAACGTTGGCATCTCACCACCCAGGTAGGAGACCTTAAAGATCAACTCCTCGGGGAGTAGATCCTTCGCTCGCCAGAGCACCCACCCGAGGCCAGGATACACTAGTCCATACTTGTGGCCCGAGGTATTGATCGAGTGCACCCGGTCGAGTGAGAAATCCCAGACCAGCTCGGGCTGGAGAAAGGGGGCAACGAACCCACCAGAGGCTGCATCTACGTGGACCGGAATATCGAGATCTGTGTGGGAAGCGAGATCGTCGAGTGCACGACATATATCAGCAATTGGCTCGTAGATACCTGTGTATGTAACCCCAAGGATAGGAACTACACCGATCGTCCGTTCATCGACCACATCTAGAACTCCACCAGGGGTGAGGTAGGGAGCATCGTGACTGATAGGAACATAACGCGGCTCTACCTCGAAGTAATTAGCGAACTTCTCCCACACCACCTGGACGGATGAGCTAAAGACTATATTGGGACGTTCAAGATCCTTGCCCTCAGCACGCCGCTTAGCCATCCACCTCCGCTTCAGCGCCAATCCCGCCAACATACACGCCTCTGATGAGCCGGTCGTCGAGGTTCCAATCACATTCGACGGGTCCGGCGCATGCCATAGATCACCAATCATGGCGATACAACGATCCTCGATAGCGGCAGTCTGGGGATACTCGTCTTTATCCACGATGTTCTTATCGGCCGCCTCCAAGTAGAGCTGGTCCGCCTCCGGCTCCATCCAGGTGGTGACGAAGGTCGCTAGATTCAGGCGTGCCGAACCGTCAAGATCGATCTCGTCGCTGATCATCTGGTAGGCTGTTGCAGCGCTCATCCCTACCGCCGGAATCTGGTATTTCGGTATCTCGTGATCAGCTCCGTCGGCATAGACGGGATTTATCCGTATTCCTTCGGACATCTCCTCAACATCATGGTCGCCGCTTAGTCGGGTCATCTATCATCCTCCTCGTGACCAGACTAGCAGATGCCTATTTGCGCTGGCTGAACGATGATTGCGGCCGGTTTACGATCTGAGCTCGCGAACGATGGCATCATTTAAGTTCGGCCACCGCTCCTTTGCCCACGCTCCGAAGGGCTTCAATCCTGCAAAGACCGCGAAACACTGCTGAATCGGGTCAATCCACAGAAACGATCCACTCTGTCCAAAATGGCCAAAGCTTTCAGCCGACACCAGTGCCCCCATCCAGTGTGCAGACTTGTGGTCGCGCACCTCTGCTCCGAGACCCCAAGAGTTTGGGCTCTGGTGTCCAAAGCCCGGAAGGACACCCGACAACTCCGGCAGGAAAACGGTCCTGATAGCGACCAGTGACTCCAAAGAGACCACCACCTCGAAACACAACGCCGCAGCCAAACCAATGAGATCAGCTAACGTCCCTTGGAGTCCAAACGCGGCTCCGGTCACCTCCTGCGCAGTGATCGTGACTCCAGTTGACCTCGATACGAAACCTGCTCCGGTCATCCCAGCTGGCTGCAGCACCGCCTCTATCGCGTAGTCTTGATACCGGATTCCAGACGATCCCTCAAGGCTACGTCCCAACAGTTCGTAGCCTATATTGGAATAGATCCTTCTCTCATGCGGAGGACGGGATGGTTCAACATGTTGCGGGGCAAGAAGTCTCGGCTCCCCGACCGCACCGGTTTCGAGCCCAGAGGCATGCGAAAGCAGATCCTCTACCGATAGCTCGAAGTCACCGACTCGTGATGTCCGTTGCAAGGAGCCATCTTCAATAGCCACGTGTACCGCGAGTGCAGCTACCAGTTTCGACACTGAAGCCCACGGGTAAACCTCTGACCCTGGGCTACGATACACTACATCCAAGCCTCGAGACCCAAAAACGCCGTAGGATAGCACCTCATCTGGCCCAAGGTATTGCTCAACTGCTTTGCCCATAAAAGCGGTCCTAGGTCCCGCTACTTGACCGCCGCCTCTTGTTCTGCAATTTGACGACGAACCTCATCCATGTCAAGTGCCTCGACTTGCGAGATGATCTCCGCTAGCGCCTGCCGCGGCAGCGCACCTGGCTGTGCATACAGGAGCACCTGATCGCGAAAGGCCATCAGGGTGGGAATCGACATAATCTGGAACGCCTGCGCTAGCTCAGGTTGTGCTTCAGTATCGACCTTCCCAAAGACAATATCAGGATGCTCCGCAGACAGCTCATCGTAAATTGGCGCAAAGGCCCTACATGGTCCACACCATGCTGCCCAGAAGTCGACTAGGACGATTCCATTGCCTTCGATAGTCTCGTTGAAGTCCAGTGCTGTTAAGTTTCGAGTTGTCATCTACTTCCCTTCTCTCTGTAACCTACAACAACTATACCCCCACTGGTATTCCAGCAGTGCAGCAACGGCTAACGTACCCGGAGCGGGAGTCGAACCCGCATGACCCAAAGGTCCGGGGGGTTTAAGCCCCCTGCGTCTACCATTCCGCCATCCGGGCGCTCATGACTCGCATAGCGTCTCTCCAACCAGAGCCTCCAAGAGTGGTCGATCTGACCAATATAGCCTCGCGATAGCCCAAACTCCTACCGGAGTAAAGCCACCAGCCAGGTAGAAGGCGACATGCGCATGGAGACACTTTACACCAGCTCGAGCACCACCTACGCCTCTGCCCTGCATGTGGGCCAACTCGGGGCGCCCGCTACGATAGCTCCGATTTGCAAGATCTAATGCTGCGGCATCAACAGCCGATGCGGCGAGACGTACACCACCAACGGATTCGAGTCGAGAGACCGCCGCCACGAGCTGTCGGTCAACTAGCCAAAACCAATTTGACTGGGGGGTACCCTCTTGGTCGAACGCCGCCAGTTCGATAACAATCGGACGACCATCCGACGACCTCCGTGCGGCGCGAAATGGAATCTTCGCCCCACGACCAAGTTGCTGCTCTACCCAGCTACGGTCATCTGCGCTTGGCGTCCAGCTTCCCTCAGGCGCTCCGGCGTCCACGCCTACGAACCAAGACTGCTACGACGATCAAAACAGCAGCGACAGGTGCAAGCCGTTTTGCTATCGGCTTGGCCAGTACGCGCATGGCATTGAGCTCTGCCGGTTCCTCTGCACGAGACTCCGTCGCCTCCGCAGCAGCACTGGGTTCAGAAGTCTCTGATTCGGCAGGCTCAGAGGATCCACTCTGTCCGATCAGTTCTGCCAACCTAGTGGCGAACTCGCCCATCAGCTTTTCAGATACCTCACCAAGGACTCCACGACCAAATTGCGCCACGCGCCCAGCGATCGTCAGGTCCACGTCGACTGTGACTCGTGTACTGTCGCCATCAGGAATAAGGCGTGCCGTAACGACAGCGCTCGCGTTACCTTGGCCCTTGGTCTCACGCCCTTCAGCCCTCAGGACCGCAATCCGTTTGTCAACGTCCTTCGACTCAAAGCGCGCAACACCTGCATAGTTTGCCGTGATAGGACCGACCTTAATCTTGACGGATCCCTTGTGCTCATCGCCTTCGACCGAGGAGAGTGATGCCCCTGGAAGACACGGAGCGATACGCTCGAGATCAGTCAAGATCTCCCAGGCTTGATCGACACCAACCGGCACTGTGAATTCGTTTACAATCTCCATCTCAATTCCTCTCTATGGCTCGCAGCTGCTCAAGATCCTCACGAGTATCAACATCAAAGGGATCTCCCGAACAAGGGACCTCTACCGCCTCGACTCGGTGGAAAATCGCTCTGGCACCGACATCACCACGACGCTCTAACAGCCCGAAGACCGATGATGCTATCTTAACAGGGTTCCCCCTGACGCCAGCATAGGTAGCAATTGCTACCCCACCGGTCTTAGTGCTCGTCACCGCGTTCCATGCTTCAGCCGGCACCAGTGGCTGATCTCCGAGGCCAACCGTAACCGCCCAAAGACCCATGGCACTTGCCGCATCCACGGCGAGTGCCAATGAGCTTGCAAGACCGTCTTGGGGGCTCGGATTTCGGAGTTCGATGAATTTAGCCGGCAACAGCGAGCTAAGGTTCGAGTCTTGAGTGACGACAAAGTGCGCTCCTGCTTCGACGCTGGCTGCGGCTTCCAGCACCCAGCTAACTATGGGGCGACCGTTCAAATTTTCCAACAGCTTATGCGTCGACGAATCAAACCGACTCCCGAAGCCGGCAGCCAGCACTACCAGGCCGGTGGAGGCGAGTTCTTCATCCATATCGATTCACGCTCACCAGGTCATCACTCCTTCAGTATGGATTGGTCCCTGGGTCTCTGAAAGCGGACCAGCCATACGACGCTCCCGTCGTGCGATGATCTCCGCCAAAATCGAGATTGCCGTCTCCTGAGGCGTTCTCGCCCCAAGATCGAGTCCAATCGGACCTGAGACTCGGTTTCGTACCTCCTCGATCGAGACGCCATCAGCCGCAAGTCGCATCATCCTATCCTCCTGGGTGCGCCTCGAGCCCATAACACCGATATAGCCAGCCTTAGTCGCCAACGAGGCCTCGATAGCTGGAACATCGAACTTTGGGTCGTGAGTGAGGATGCAGATCGAATCACGCTCATCAAGGGTCGCGCCACACTCGAATAGGTAGTCGTTTGGCCATGAAACCACGACCTCGTCAGCCTTTGGGAATCGCTCCTTCGTGGCGAAGACTGATCGGGCATCGACCACGACCACATGGTAGCCAAGCAGTTTTGCTGCTTGGGCAAGCGCATCGCTAAAGTCCACTGCACCAAAGATCAACATCTTCGGAGGCTCAACAGAGACCGCCATCACGACCGCTACCTCGCGCGAGCGCGACTGTCCCTTCCTGCCATACTCGCGTCTCGTACCCTGCCCCTGCCTAAGAACCCCCACCGCATCTCTGGCGACGACACGATCGAGGTCGGGATTGCCAAGACTCCCCACAACCTCTCCATCTCCGAGAACAAGAAGCGAGGAGCCGACAGCTGGAACCGGCACATCGCTGTTCTCATCGGCGAAATACGAACCCGGATCCTCATTGACCGCATAAACAGTGGCGATAGCAAATGGAGTCTCCTCTCGAAGCGCCTCAGCCAGTCGATCAAGGTAGTTTGGCAACTCCGGCTGCACCAGAATGTGAAAGGTGCCACCGCAGGTCAGGCCGACCGCTACAGCTTGGTCATCTGAGAAGCCGAAGGCCAAGGTCGTGGCCTCCCTGGGCGTTGTGCTACCAAGTATTCCAAAGGTTCGCAACACCGGCTCAGGAGCGTCAAGCCTCTGCAGCGCCTCAGCAACAACCGCTCCTTCCACGCACCCACCGGAGACGGATCCTGCGACCTCACCGTCTTCGCTCACTGCCATCAGGGCGCCTGGTTCACGGGGGCCAGACCCTTCGACTGCGACCACGGTCGCTAGCGCGCATCGCTTCCCTTGCGCCCTCCACGCTAACACTCGCTCGATTACATCGATCATTGAAGCTCTCCTTCACTACAGATTACCCTCGCGAGATGTTCAAAGGATCGCACGCTCTCTCCGGGCAGAAACGCGTCGATATAGGGCAGCGCGGTAGCCATGCCACGAGCCAAGGGTGCATAGTCGGTGGCGGCGGCCAACGGATTCACCCACAGAATGCTCTTGGCCAAGCGCGACAGTCGCCCCATCGCCTCCTCCATAACCTGCGGATCGCCACGATCCCAACCATCGGAGAACACTACCACGATCGCACCACGCGCCACCCCCCGGGCCCCATGTTCAATGTTGAACGTCTCCAAGGAAGCTCCCAGTCGGGTGCCGCCAGCGAAATCGTCAATCAGTGACGAAACCTGTGCCATCGCTCGATCAGGATCACTCACATCAAGTGCTCTCGAGACGTTATGAAGACGCGTTCCAAGCGTGAAGACATGAACATCGCCTAAAGCTCGTCGGGCTGCCCACGCAAAGTGCAGGAGTCCCTCAGCGTAAGCGTGCATGGAGCCTGAAATATCAACCAGAAAGAGCAACCGACGAGAGCGCAGACCTTTGCTTAGAAACCGTCTCCGGATCGGCTCTCCACTAGTAGCAACCGAAAGCCGCAGGGTATGCGATAGGTCTAACCGCTGCACGCTGCGGCTCTTCACGAAGCGGTAGCTCCTCCGGAGTGGAGGCGAGAATCGAAAACGCTCAATCAAGCGAAGGGCTTCACGTCGTTCAGCAGCCTCCAGCGAGCGCAAGTCAGCCGACCGTAGACGTTCAACGGCCGAATAGCGAACCACACGCTGCATCTGACCATCATCATCCTGTTCAGCCTCAGGTGCATCTTGGGAGTCAAAACCCACGGTAACCTGCCGAGGAACCTCCTCATCAGGATGTTGGCCAAAGAAATACTCACGGAACACGTTGTCAAAGAGTTCGTTGTCTTTCTGGGATTTCACCAGGGTCGCCCGAGCACACTCGCGCACTCGCTCCTGGTCGTCGATACCAACGACAGCCAGTGCACCGAGGAGATCTTGAGAGCTAGAGACCGGTACGCGGAGCCCACGCACCCTCAAGAGCTCGACAAAACCGGTTATCAACTCCTCAGGCTTCATGCACCAAACCGAGCAAAGGCCTGTTTGATCAGCGTTCCAACGCCGATGGAGGCAAGCCGCTCCTCATCCTCACGATACTTGATCACAGCCCCTAACGTCATCTCGAGCCACTCCGGAGTGACCTCGACCGCCGAGAGGCTTGTCAACGCGCTCGCCCAGTCGATCGCCTCCGCGATCCCTGGTGGTTTAACTAGACCTTGCCGACGGAACTCTTGCACGATGGCGCCAATCTGAGCAGACAACACCTCGCTCGCATCCGGTACATGAAGTCGTATGATCTCGACCTCGCGTTCAAAGGCTGGGTGGTCGACCCATAGATACAGACATCGGCGTTTCAGAGCATCGTGAAGATCTCGAGTACGGTTCGACGTGAGAATCACTATCGGCTTCACCAGCGCTCGTCGAGTACCAAGTTCTGGGATCGTGATCTCAAACGTAGAGAGCAGTTCCAGCAAGAAGGCCTCAAACTCATCGTCTGCACGGTCTAGCTCATCGATAAGCAGGACTGGCGGCCGAGACGGGTCGCTGTAACCCAGCGATCGCAGCAGTGGGCGCTCGACGAGGTAACGGTCCTCATAGAGTTCAGCCTCTAGTGAGGTACGGTCGGTCTGCACACCCACGGCCTCGGTAGCGCGTAGGTGCAGGAGCTGTTTTGCATAGTCCCAGTCATAGACGGCCTGGGTGGAATCGATCCCCTCGTAGCATTGCAACCGGATAAGGTCACTCCCGAAGAGCCTCGACAACGCCAGAGCAAGCTCGGTTTTCCCAACACCAGCATCACCCTCTAGCAACAATGGCTTTTCTAGCGAGAGAGCTAGAAAAGCCACCGTTGCAATTTTTAGATCGGCCAGGTACTCCACCTGTCTCAAACCTCCCGCTAAATCATCGGGGGTCAGAAAACCGAGTTGACTGCTTCGAGACTCAACCAAGTTCGCTCAAAGCCCGTTGCACGAGGACACGTGCCAAGTGGCGTCGGTAATCAACACTCGCATTTATATCAGCCGAAGGTGAGGTTCCCTCGTCAGCGACTGCGGCAGCCTCCTCAACACTAGCGCCAGCGGCCAAACGCTCTTCGACTGCGGTCGCTCGCAATGGAGTTGCCCCCATGTTGATAAAGCTCACATTGGTACGATCACTGCGGACAGCAACCACACCGACTATCGCCCAGTCCTGAGCGCGCCGATTGAACTTTTGGAACGCATACTTAGAAAATCCAGTTGGCACACGAATCTCCGTCAAAATTTCATCAGGCGCGAGTGCCGTCTCCAAGAAACCTTTGAAGAACTCAGCGGCCGGTATAGTGCGACTCCCAGAGGGCCCCTGCACTACCATGGTTGCGCCGAGGGCCAGCAACGCCGCAGGCAAATCAGCTGCACCGTCACCGTGGGCAGTCGACCCACCAATCGTACCCGCATGACGCACCGACGGATCACCTATTTGGCCTGCAACCCTGGTGAGGACCGGGACTTCACGCGCAAGAAGCTCCGAAGTCTCAAGATCTCGATGGCGAGTCAACGCACCGATGGCTATTTGATCACCATCCTTGCGGACATAGGATAGATCGGAGATGCGTCCGATATCAACGAGCATCGAAGGAGATGCAAGTCGTAGCTTCATGAGCGGTATCAGAGAATGCCCTCCAGCCAGTACCTTGGCGTCCTCGTCACTGGAGAGCATCGAGATCGCCTCCGCGACTGTAGCCGCCCTGGCATAATCAAAACTTGATGGATACATACCTTTCCCTTCTGTTGGTTTGCGTCGCTACTTCGAACTTGCCTGTTTAATCAACTGGTAGACCCGTTCCGGTGTCGCCGGCATCGGACAATCAGTCACACCGAGATCCGATAGTGCATCCACGACCGCATTGATGACTGCCGGCGCTGAGCCAATGGTACCCGCCTCTCCAACTCCTTTAACTCCAAGTGGATTGGTGGGTGATGGTGTCACCGTCGAATCGAGCTCAAAACTCGGCATCTCGCACGCTGATGGCACCAGATAATCGGCCAATGAGGCGTTTAGCAGTTGGCCGGAGCTGTCATAAAGCGCCTCCTCGTAGAGCGCCTGCGCAACACCCTGGGTGATGCCACCATGCACCTGACCCTCCACGATGAGTGGATTTATCTGGTTACCACAGTCGTCGACGGCAATGTAGCGAACGAGCTGCACATGACCAGTCTCTTCGTCAACCTCCACCACGGCAATGTGGGTGCCGTTCGGGAAGGTGAAGTTCGGTGGATCCCAGCTAATCGAAGCCTCTAGATTGGGCTCTAGTCCATCCGGTAGGTTATGAGCGGTGAAAGCCTCGAACGCGATCGCGGCCAACGGCAGCTGCTGTTCTGGGGATCCCTTAACGCGGAAGCTGGCTCCAACGTACTCGAGATCCTCCTCTGCAACCTCCATCTGGTGTGCTGCTATCTTCATCGCCTTCTCTATCACCCGCTCTGTTGCCAAGTAGACGGCGGTACCTCCGACAGAGAGTGATCGGCTGCCATAGGTATCCATCCCATATGGAGCGATGGCGGTGTCAGAATGCAGAACCTCCACATCGTCAGGGGAGATTCCCAACTTATCCGCAACTATCATCGACCAACTCGTCTCGTGGCCCTGGCCGTGGGGTGCGGTGCCGGTCACCACCTGCACCTTCGACGTTGGCAAAATGCGGACTGTTGCTGCCTCCCAACCTCCCGCTCCATAGTTCAAACTCGCCAAGACACGAGATGGAGCTAGGCCACACATCTCAACGTAGCAAGAGACTCCAATGCCAAGCCTGCGTGGGTTTCCCGCTGCACGTCGCTGTTCTTGCTCACGACGCAGGTCTGAGTAGCCCGCCTTGTCGAGGGCTTTTTCGAGATTTGCATGATAGGACCCTGAGTCGAACACCAATCCAGCGACAGACTGATAAGGAAACTTCTCTGCGGCGATGAAGTTACGCCGCCGAATCTCCGCCGGATCTAGCTCCAATCTCCGGGCCAACGAGTCCATAGCTCTCTCAATCGCATAGGTTGCCTCGGGTCGCCCAGCTCCCCGATAGGCGTCGGTAGGAGTCTTATTCGTGAACAAGCCTGTGCATGTAAACGAGTAGGCACCAACGTCATAGACCCCGTGATAGAGAAACGCACCGAGAAGGGGTACGCCGGGGGTAACCAACTGCAGGTAGGCCCCCATATCGGCAAGCAACTTCACCCTGACCGCAGTTACCTTGCCATCGGCGTTGGCGGCCAACTCTATATGTTGGACCTGACCACGACCATGGATGGTGGCCATCGTACCCTCACCACGTTCTTCGGTGAAGCGAACGGGTTGCCGCATACGACGCGCAAGCGCTAGGCATAGCAACTCTTCCGCATACACATCAAGCTTGGAGCCAAACCCACCCCCGACCGATGGAGCTATGACTCGAAGCTTGGTCTCAGATATACCGGCCGTGAGCGCTAGCATCACCCTCAAGACGTGAGGTATCTGGGTTGAGGAGTAGACGGTGTAGTCACCCCCCATGGGAGAGGGCACTACCACCATAGCTCGCGGCTCCATGGCCGCTGGAATGAGTCGCTGCTGAACAAATCGTTCACTCACCGTGACAGCTGCATCCCTGAACGCCGCATCAACCGCATCAGGATTCGGCTCTAGTGCCCACACAAAGCTGGTATTGCTCTCAAGCTCTTCATGCGCAAGCGTGGTGTCATTAACCGCCTCTTCTAGTTCAAGGACAGGTGGCAACTCTTCGTAATCTACGATCACGGCACCAGCCGCATCAACCGCTTCCACCTGGGATCGAGCGACGACAGCTACCACTCCCTCGCCTGCGTAGTGCACGTATTCGACTGCGAGTGGATAATGAGCAGGGTTCTTCATCTCCGCAGTCACCGGCCATGCGCAAGGCATAGGCCCAGCCCATTCGGACTCAAGATCCTTGCCAGTAAAAACCCCAACCACCCCAGGCATCGATTTGGCGGCATTCACATCGATACGCTGAATTCGAGCGTGTGCATGCGGAGAGCGGACAACCACTAGATGGAGCGCGCCCGGCACCACAAGGTCATCCGCAAAACGATTTTCTCCTGAAAGAAGTTTTGGATCCTCACGGCGAATACGTCGCTTTCCAATAATCTGTTCCTGTTGGGCAGGATCGGTCATGGTCATAGCTCAGCCCCCATCTCTTCTTTTGCGGCCAACACTGCCTTCACGATATTGTGATAGCCAGTGCAGCGGCAAAGATTTCCCTCAAGACCCTCGCGCACCGTTGCCTCGTCAAGGGTATCATTCTCTGCCAAAATTGACATCGAGACCATAACCATCCCCGGGGTGCAGTAGCCGCACTGTAGCGCATGGTTCTCCTGGAAGGCCCGCTGGAGTGGGTGCAAGGTACCGTCAGCTGAGGCGAGTCCCTCGATCGTGGTCACCTCCCTTCCATCAGCTTGAGCCGCCAAGACAGTGCAAGACTTCACCGATTCTCCATCGAGCAACACCGTACATGCTCCACACGACGAGGTATCGCAACCGACATTCGTTCCCGTCATCCCAAAATCTTCCCTTAGCAGGTGCACCAAGAGCGTTCTCGGTTCAACGTCTGCCGCCTTCTTCTGCCCATTCACCGTCAGTTCAACGCGCACTCATCCTCCTTCATCGGGATCTCATCGTGCAGCCAGGGAGGGCAAACGTGCCCCCACTCGACATTGCCTACCAAATCGAAGCTAGCACGAAACAGTCGCTTTTGCCTTGCTAGCTCAAAAAAGACTCAGGGAAAGATTCAATCCATCCAGCGCCAGGCCGCTAACTCAACAGTCGAAAAGCACCGTGGACGACTCCTCCTGTTTGGAGTCGGCACCTCAAATAGCCTTCTCCAGCTGCGCTGGCAACTTAACACCGCGGCTACTTCGAAATCACTGAACTCCGCTTTCGTGCTCCGCTATCTTTAAAACAACGTGTGTGCTAGAATGGTGACTAAGCGGATAGAGGTTCTATGGTCGTGATCGTCATCGTAGTGGTCGTCGTGGTAGCGGCACTGATACTGGTTGGCATGCACGTTGGCCCGCACGGTTCGATCGTGACAGCATCGATTGGGATGGCAGCTGGCATCGTCCTTACTTTGATGTTGAGTCACTCACACTCCTCGCTGGCGGCGATCCTGTGGAGCCTGGTGGCGTTGTTGTTTATCTCCGTTCTAGCCGTGTTCTTTTTGGGGGTTCGTGGCCTGAGATCTACCCAGTACCATTCCAAGGAGGCCATGCCCGGCCTGGCCAAGCTATTCGATTCGGCAGGAGTGGCGACGTCAAGACTCGACCCAATCGGGACTGTCCAAATCGCTGGTAAAGGCTGGTCAGCCCTGAACGACACCGATGATCCAATTGAGATCGGTACCACCGTCTTTGTCACTCGAGTCGATGGGCTAAAGCTCCATGTCATCCCAGAGGCCCCACGCGGGTCCAACCGAAAGGAAACGCTATGATTGCCGCAGGCATTATCATACTTATAGTCCTAATTATTCTGCTTCTCGTCTTGACACGAACAATCAAGATTTTGAAGGAGTATCAACGTGTCGTGGTTTTTCGCCTCGGTCGCTCGATCGGCTCAAAAGGACCTGGGCTTCTGCTTATCAACCCCATCATCGATCGCTTAAATCTGGTCGATCTCCGCGAGCAGTACTTCGAGATCCCCCATCAGACCGCGATCACGAAGGACAATGCCCCGATCTCAATCGACTTCATCATGTTCTACCAGGTGATCGATCCGGTACAATCGGTGGTCGCTGTTCAAAACTTCTCCGGAGCAGCCTTGAACGTCGCCGCAACTACGCTCCGCAGCGTCGTTGGCGACATGTCGCTCGACGATGTGCTCTCCCGCCGCGAGGACATGAACTCCCTCCTGCGCCTGCGCCTTGATGAGGTAACTGAACGTTGGGGAGTAAAAGTATCGAATGTCGAGGTACGCGAGATCAATCCACCCCCTGCTGTGCAGGATGCGATGACCCGCCAGATGTCAGCGGAACGCACGCGGCGAGCTGTTGTCACCGAATCCGAGGGGCAAAAACAAGCGGCTATCACCGTAGCTGAAGGTCAAAAACAGGCCTCCGTTCTCGCCGCTGAAGGTCAAAAACAGGCGACGATCTTGGCGGCAGAGGCTGAGCGCGAGTCGGCAAAACTGAGAGCCCAAGGTCTCTCTGACGCACTAGAAGCGGTGAACACCAATGCATCACGCTCCGATGCAAATGTGCTTACCTTGCAGTACCCAGAGACGCTTCGTCAGCTCGCCCAGTCGCCATCTACCAAGTTTGTGATTCCAGCAGAGCTCACTGGCTTGCTAGCAACGATGGGGCAGGCGACACGCACCGCCATGGAGATTACCCAACCTCCAAGTGGCGACAAGGGCTTCGTGAAGAATGGAGCTAATGGAAAGCTCGACTCCGGGAAAAGTACGGTCGGCTAACTCGAGCGGCTTCATACAGTCGTGTGAGGTTACTCAAGGAGAATCCAGGGTCGACGCAGCTATGTAAGCCGCATCGACCACATGTCATGTCGTTGCACCAGGTCGCATGCTGCTCGCTAGGCGAATAGACGGCTGGCTAATTGTCGGTTCATGATCCCACACCCGACCCAGCGTGCCTCGACCTACAATTAGTTGGGTGGGCACTGAAGGATATCCTCGATCTATAGCTGTCGTTGCTGAAGGCGACGTGCTTGGTCGAAGCACTCAAGCGCTGATTCAACAGTCACTCGCGGCCCGGATGGGATCACAAAGACTAGATAATTGGCTGGCCACCCACGCCGAGTTCAGTGGACCCAGCCGACCTAGACTCAGGGCTATCATCGACGAGCTCGACCGGTTCGAAGTCGCTCCCGAAGCACTACAGCTGGCTGGCTATCATGGCAAAAGGCTGGCTAACCTCCTAATGAGCTACCACAATGACACCGCAGCCGCTAACGTCACACTCGCCATGGACCCAGCTCCAGGATGGCAACACGCACGGCTAGATTTTGATCTCGCATCGTCTCGAGAACTGGCAGCGCTTGCCGCAACCGCAAACGACGACGCAGTCATCACGATCGCCAACTGGCGTTCACCCGACCTGGACCCAACAACTAAGCGAGCCATTGAACAACTCACTGGCCAAGGCTTTCACCTCCGTGGCCACTTCCAGCAAAGATCACAACCTACAGTCGATCCACGGATCTACCACTTTACAGACCCTGACCAGGAAGTCGCATGGGTGCTAGCTGAAATCATCGCCCGGCTTCACGCGCGAGAGTTGACGGTGCAGGATATCGCGATCTACCTTCCCAGTGACCGAAGCTATCATCGAGCGCTTCGTCACTATAGCTACGCCTACCAGCTTCCGATCGCCATTCACGAGCAGCGCCAGGCGTCTTTCACCACTCTTGGTCGTCATATTCTTGAGCTCATCGAGTTGCTAGACTTGGGTCATGTAGCGGGATCAACTTACCGAAGTCGTCTGCTCACCAATCTCCTTGCGAAATTCGGTACGATCTCGGGCACGGTAGGTCCCTGGAGTGATTTTGTTGACTGGCTGATTCTCATAGTCAACCAGATGCTGCAGAACCCAGACCTCAGTTCACAAGTCAGTTATCTTGACCAAACTCTCGTCGCTCAGCTCTCTCTTCAGCTACAACAGCAGCGGCCAACTGAGAATGTTGAGTTGAGTTGTGAAGACTTTCTGCGCTCTGTGCGCATCCTACTACAAAGCATTGATCTAGCGGATATGCCGCACCACGAAGCCATAACTGTGGCGAACTCTGGTCAACCGATCGGCCATCATCGACTCGTTTTTGTCCTAGGAGCCGTCGACGGCCAATTTCCGTTTGGTCTCTCAGACAACCCAGTACTTCCACTAGCAGTAAGAGATCGGATAGATGGCCTACCAAAGACTGCAGAACTCGTGTTGCGCCAGCGGGCATGTGCCCTTGGCACACTGCAGTCGGCTAGTCAAGAGTTGGTTGTCACCGCTCCGCAGCGAATCGGTACTAATCGCACGCTGCCAAGTCTCTTACTAGCGGAACTCGGTCTCCAATCTCGGCCGGCGCCACCTCGCTACGCAGTCCTCCCGATGGAACGTTCAACTTTGGAGAACATATCTACAGAAACCAATAACCGCCTCACCCAGGCGATCTCGATCGAACGACAACGAATCCACGGGTCTCAACGCTCTGCCCATGGGGGACTGGTCGGTCCGATCACCCTGAGGCCGCTCTCGGCCACACAGCTCGAAGATCTTGGTCAGTGTCCATTCCGATGGTTCGTGAAACATCGTCTCAAGGTGAGGCCGCCTGAGGACGAAAGCAACGATCCCGATCCTCGCATACTCGGACAGCTGGTTCATACGCTCCTTGAGCACCTCTCCCAAGAGAACAACTCGCCCGGAACTCGCGAGATTCTCGAGGAGAAGTTGGACCGACTTGCACCACTCTCGCTCGCTAAATTCACCCCTAACTGGCCTGCAATTCGTGCCGAGATCGCCAAGCAACTCGAGGCATTAACCAGCAATCCTGAGTTCGCGCCCAACGGGATCCAAACACGAGTCGAACTCGAGCTGCATGGGGAGTGGTACGGAATACCGGTGCAAGGACGCATAGACCGTCTCGACGAAGTTGGACCAAAGACGTTCGAGATCATAGATTACAAGTACTCTAAGTCGGCTCCGACTGGAATTCAGGATGCCGATCGCCGTCTGAAGATCGACGTGCAACTATCGGTCTACACCAAGCTGGTAGAACAACAATTTGGACAGGTCATAGGCGCTAAGTACTGTCTAGTGAAGCAAGCAACATTTGTAAAAGCTCCAGGAGTTAGCAAGGGCGAGGAGCCAACCAAAGACGCGGCTGCTCGAATGCTCCTGAGCCTTGGCGATGGTTACCTTCCGGTGGCGCCAGACGCCGAACGCCAAGCCTGCAACTATTGTGACTTTGCTCAAACCTGTCGAATTGCGAGTCAGAATGCCGGTTAGCCACCACATCCGTCCTCGAGGCACTATGGTAAGCCAGCGTGACAGTAACCGGTTTATGCGAACCAGGTGTGGACGCTATCGCCATGACTCAATCGGGATCCATGGTGCAACTCAGTAAGCGCCAACACCAAGCCGTCACCAGTCGTTCAGACGTTGCAATCTCAGCAGGTGCAGGCACCGGCAAGACCCAGACTATGGCGGCACGCTACCTCGCTCACGTTGAAGCGGGGATACGTCCCCTTTCAATCGTTGCAGTCACGTTCACCATCCGAGCAGCTGCCGAGCTTCGCCATCGCATACTCAGCCAGATGCGCGAACGCTATCTCGCTAATGACTCCCGAGTCCTCGAGGTTGAAGTAGCGCCGATTGGGACCATCCACTCACTTTGTCAGCGTATCTGTGGAGAGTTCCCCGACGAATCAGGGATCGATTTTGACTTTCAAGTCGTCGATGAAACCAGTTATCAAAAGCTACTCACACTCGAGATGCCACATCTTCTCGAGCGCATCCCACCTCATAGCTATGAACTCCTCGACTATTCCACCCTAAAATCCTTCATTACCGACTGTTTGAAGGATGTAGAACGTTTTCGAACCGCTGCCAGGGTGGACATCTCCAAGATAAAGGAGTCGATAAGGGCCGCGCAACGTGACGCGGTTGATAGAGGACCTTGGGCGGCTATTGAACATGAGTTGAGTCAGTACCAGGCGCTCAGGACTAGCGATCGCATCGAACTGGCCCGCCTGGATGCACTCTCCGGACTCCGATCCTTGCGACAAGGAGATAGTCGAGGTTGGGAGACACTTTCTCAACTCAATCTCCGCGGGGGTTCTGCAAATAACTGGACTGCTGGAGAATTTGACCTGGTCAAGGAGGGTCTTAGAGGACTAAGGGAGCGAATCAAGGAGCTACCTGAATATGTCCGCATCGGCTGGAACGACACGGATACAGAACACCAAGCCGCCATCCTCGCCCTCACCGAGGCGGTTGAAATCATCGTAAACCAGCTCGTCGACCTCAAGGCAAGGCGTCACATCCTTGACTTCAACGACCTCGAGACACACGCACTCAAGGCGCTGGCAAACGAGACGGTGAGGGCTGAACTTGCCGATAGATGGCAGGCTATCTTGGTCGACGAGGTTCAAGACATCAGCCCGATACAGTACCAAATACTTACTAGCCTCGGGCGTGATGCCACTCTTTCAGCTGTAGGCGACGCCAAGCAATCGCTATACCGGTTTAGAGGAGCTGACCCGGAGCTCTTCAGTCAACAGATCGCCGCCAGTCAGGAACATGTCACGCTTGACGAGAACTATCGGACAGTACCAGCGCTGGTGGACTCGATAAATGCGGTCTTTACTGAGCTCATCCCCGACTACGAGCCACTGAATCCAGTGCGGACGACGAAGTATGCACGCGATCCCGTCGAGGTTATCGTGGTCGACGAGACCAGCGACGCGACCATGCCACGGCGTCGAAAGGTACTAGCGGAGCAGATTGGCTACCGCATCCTCGATCTCCTAGAGGAACCTTTTGAGGTCATCGATCCTGAGACGGGTATGTTGCGCCAAGCTCAACCTCGAGATATCGCCATCATCTCGGCCAGCTGGGGAATGTTGGATCAGGTTGCGGAGGAGCTCCAACGGTTACAGCTACCGGCCAATATCGTAGGTGGAGGTCCACTCCTCACCACCCAAGAGGCACTTGACGCCCTCACCCTCCTCTCCTTCTGCGCAAACCCGCACGAAGACTTGGCTTGCCTTGCACTCGCGCGTTCACCCATGGTCGGACTCAGCGATGCCGAGCTCGCCATCCTTGGTGAGGAGAAGCCACGGTCGACATCTTGGTTCAGCTTCCTCGTAAACCACCTTGGCGAGGATCCTCGTCTCTTACCAATCTCTCGGCTCCCGTTCTCGCCTACCTTCTTGCCACCAAGCGATCAACTCGCTGTCGCCGCAGACCTACTCCTCTATCCCGAGATTATCGCTCGCCTGAACCACCCCGAACGACGAAGGGCCGATTGGACTGCCCTCCTCGATCTCGTGGATCAACGCGCAAACGAGGGTCTTGACACCCACGATATCGTCGCCTACCTACGCTTCGCAATCGATCACGAGGCGCGCATTCCCCGCCCACCAGTCGATACCGACGATTCGGTCTCCCTGGTCACCATCCATGCATCCAAAGGGCTCGAATGGCCAATCACGATAGTGACTGATCTAGACCGCAATCCCCGCAGGACGCCACCCCTCGCCGTCGATCCTCATTTCGGAATCGCCTACAAGCTAAAAGATGAGCGCTCCGGGCATCTATCATGGATCATCGAGCAGCAAAAGGAGGAGGAGCTCGCCGAGGAACGCCGGCGTTGGTACGTCGCAACGACACGTGCACGCGACCATCTCATCCTCGCGCTCGCGTCTACAGATCGCGTAGACCAACTTCTCGAACAGTTCGCCCAGCAGACTGAGATAGTTCAAGTTCGAATCGACGCCACTCCAGCCATACCTCGAGTCGTCCCGGGTGCCGATCCGCCGCGCTATCGAATGCCCGAGGTTGATCTCGCCACCCCCTCTGCAGCTATCAAACATGAGTTGGCAAGTCGGACTCTGAACGATTTTCGCCTCTGCCCACTGCTTCTAGCGACCCCTGAAGCACCGAGGGGTGTAACCAGTAGACTTCGAGCACTGTTTCTCGAACTAGCAGTCGAGGGTAGGTCGATCAGCCTCGGAGATCTTGACTGGCTACCTGCGTCACAGGCCGAATCCCTAATCGCCAGGGCCGGTGAGTATCAGTCGATGCTCTCCGCACACTTGGTCACAGCTCCAGAACTCGCGACTGGAAGAGCAACAATGGCTCAGTGGTCGATCGATTGGGGACCATTCCTATTCGATGGCACCTCGGTGATCGACCTTACGATGACCGACGGCGACGTCGTTGGACTCAGCCTTGCCCACGCCGATCATCCGGGTATTCGAGCCGGAGTCCTCTACCTCGCACAGTCGCGCATCCATTGGCTCTCCTCAACCGAACTTGCTACAATCCATCGCGAGCTGCCACCCCTGATGCGTGAACTAGCTGCGCCGCCATGGGGACCTCGTGACGATCGTGCCTCGACCTGTCGCTACTGTCGTCAGACACACAGCTGTCATTGGGTGCAGTCAGAAGACCATAAGCTCTAGCTGTGTCCACAATCGATCTCGCAGGTTTCATCACCGAAGTAAAAGGGCAGGCGATTCACCAAGGCTTCCATGTGCACGACGAGCGCCACTTTATGGAGACCTACTCGCTTCGCCAATGGTGGGAGGTCGATCTCCATCCCGAATCAGGATGCGGATCGCCTATGGAGCTCCACCTGGCGCTCGATGTCGATCCGCGAGTGTTACTCGCCTTCGATGACGCCTTTGCGACAGCTACCGACCCCTCCTCACTTCCCAACGAGTTCTTCTTTCCGTTGACATTGACTTGGACGCTGCCAGCACCCTCGATCGACCTACTCAACCTTGCGCTCAACCTTGCCGGTCTCACTGGCATGTCGCTACCCCTGGAGGTGGCGGCTACCGATAGCTATGGATCTCCAGCAGCAGCGCCAGAACGCGCCATCAGCGTAACGGCTAGACGGTCGGTCTCGCTCACGAAGATTCTCGAAGGCGAGGAGGTCGTCGATGATACACTCGAGCGCGCGAACGACGTCAGTCTCTTCCTTCTTAAGCTTCTCGAGTAAAACGCGATGAAGCATGAATCCATCCATCCGCGTGCACTGCGTCGAAGAAAGAGCACGGAAACACAACTAAACGAAATGAGTGATGCCTCCTTAATTGTCGCAGTAGCGCGCTACAACCAGGATGCGTTGGCAGAGATCTTCCGACGACACGGAGGTGCGGTGCACGCACTTGCAAAGCGTGTCACCCGCGATACAGCATTGGCCGAGGAGGTTACTCAAGAACTCTTCGTACGCCTCTGGAACGAACCCGAACGTTACGACTCCGCTCGTGGCACACTGCGCACATTTTTGCTGATGCAGGCCCACAGACGTTCTGTCGATGTTATCAGATCCGAGGAGGCTAGAAAAAGGCGTGAGCAGAACGAGTCCGCTTCAATCGCGGCCACATCCTACGATATCGACCACGAATTTGGTGACCTAGCCGATCGAGAGGCGATACGCGGAGCGCTCGAGATCCTTCCTCAAGATGAGCGCCGCGCTATCGAACTAGCCTTCTATCATGGGCTCACCTACCGTGAGGTTGCCCAGCGTCTTGAGCAGCCAGAAGGCACAGTAAAAACCCGGATCCGCACAGGACTCAAACGTATGAATGAAGCCCTCGTATCTTGGAAGGCAGTCGAAACATGACGGAACGAACCGATCTCTCGGGAAAGATGAGTCACCAGGAGGTTGAACAGCTGCTTGGCGCCTACATCATCGATGCGGTGGAGGTAAGCGAACGGTCCGCCATCGAAGTTCACCTCAGTGATTGCGCCATATGTCGCGCAGAGGTGGACGCCCTCCGGTCTACCGTCGGCATGCTAGCGAATGAGGGTGGCCCGGCGCCCACCGCAATCTGGCACCGGATTGAACACGAGATCAATGGAAGCGGAGATGTGGTCGCTTTTAGACCTCCGCAGCGCTCGCGCCTCAGAATCCCAACCATCATCGCCTCTACGGCACTTGGGGTGGCCGCCGCCCTTACCCTGATATTCGGTATTGAGATCCACCGCCTCGACAGCCAAGTAAACCGGCTGGGAACACAGGTTACAACCTCAGCCACTAGAGCGATTGCAACCGCAGCACTCCTCCAACCTGGAGCCAAGCGATTTGCGCTCAAAAGCCCCCATGGCAAGGCCGTCGGAAGTCTGGTAGCACTCCGGTCTGGGGAGGTAGTGCTCACCTCTTTCCTCATGCACCCACTCAAGGCAACCTCAACCTATCAGGTCTGGGCGATCGTGGACGAACACCCAATATCGCTCGGGCTACTCGGGAACCGCCCTACTGTTTCGGTATTCCACACAGGCGGTCGGCATGCCTTCGAATTCGCAATCACCATCGAGCCAGCCCATGGAGTCGCACAACCAACTGGTGCTCCAGTGGCCACCGCTGCTGTCGTCTGACTTAGCCAACGAACAAGGTTCCAGCCGTTCTCCCAGTAGGCTCGAGAGATGACCGATACCTTCTTCAGCCATGTTCGAGCCGCCCATGGAGTCCTCTCCGACCAAATCCGTGAACGCATATCGTTGCTTGAGACCTCTGGACGACTAGAGGCCGAACAACTTGAGAGCTACCAGCTATCGCTAAGTGCATCGGCGCTCCTTGCGATACCTATCATGATCGACTATGCGAACTATGGCAAGCAGGAACAAGCGATAGCCACCCTCTACTGCATGCAGACCCTTCGTGAAACTGCAGCCAGCCTCCTTGCGGCAGGTCTTGTGGATCCATCATCAGTAACAGCTCTGTTTACCACTGAATTCCAACCCTCGGACGAACTCATGGGCATGGTCGCGCTGGATCCGGGACCATCACACCTCGGAGAGGACCTAGAGCTGGTGGCCGAGACATTTCGCCGAGTTGCACTCGATAAAATTGCTCCGGTGGCCGACGACATCCATCGTCAGAACCTAGATATTCCTGAATCTATTCTTGACCAGCTCGCGCAGCTCGGTGCTTTTGGCCTCTCCATCCCTGAACAGTTTGGCGGTAGCTCGAACGAATCAGTCGATGACCTCATTGCGATGCTCGTCGCCACCGAAGAACTTTCACGAGCCTCCCTAGGAGCAGGGGGATCGTTGATAACTCGACCGGAGATACTAGCCAAGGCACTTCTCGCCGGCGGCACCGAGGAACAGAAACAACGATTCCTGCCAGCACTGGCATCCGGAGAACTCATGGGTGCTGTCGCCGTCACTGAACCAGATTACGGCTCTGATGTCGCTCACATAACCACCACCGCAACACCAGTCAACGGTGGCTGGCGCATCAATGGCACCAAGACCTGGTGCACCTTCGCTGGTCGTGCTGAGATTCTTGCCGTACTCGCCCGCACCGACCCTGATCGTAGCCTCGGACACAGAGGGCTCTCGCTGTTCTTCGTCGACAAGACACGATCCGCGGGTGAAAGCTTCCGTCACGAATCCAACCAAGGCATCATTGAAGGCAGAGCGATTCCCACCCTGGGCTATCGAGGCATGCACTCCTTTGAGGTAAGCTTCGACAACGTCTTTGTACCTACGTCCCAACTCATCGGAGAGTCGAGCGGTCTAGGACGTGGTTTTTACCTCCAGATGGCAGGGTTTGAAAATGGGAGGATACAGACGGCAGCCCGTGCGGTCGGTGTTATGGGTGCCGCCTATGACGCGGCACGCGCATATGCAACCACGAGGTCGGTCTTTGGTCAGCCACTAATCAGCTACCAGCTCAGCAAAGCCAAACTAGCCAAAATGGCGGCAACGCTCCAGGCAAGCCGACAGCTTACTTACGCCACCGCACGTCTACTGGCACAACATCAGGGATCTCTAGAGGCATCGATGGCGAAGGCCTATACCTGTAGGACAGCCGAGTGGGTTACCCGAGAGGGGATGCAGCTTCATGGAGGTATGGGGTATGCAGAGGAGTACGCGATAAGCCGTTACTTCGTGGATGCTCGTGTGCTCTCGATATTCGAAGGCGCCGAAGAGACCCTAGCCCTCAAGGTCATAGCCCGAGGTCTTGCACGCCGCTAACCTGGGACGCTACACTGACGAAGGACGAACATCAACCGCACCGTTCGAACACAACGAGTCTGTCAAGCGTGCAATAAGCACTGCCGATGACTCCCAAAGGCGCTGCAAATCGATTGAAAGGAGATGAGTCCATTGCGTAGGCTCCTCGGGAACATTTTACTCGGCATTGGCTTACTCGCAGGAACCATCGCTATCTTTGCTCATCTGTCCCTGTTGACGATCTTCAACCCCAACCGCCTCGCCAACGACGCACAGACGCTCAGCACCAGCAAGACGATTCAATCTGCGATGGCTAGTGGGCTCACGACCTCACTAGCCCCAATCACAGGAGTGGCAGGCATATCGATCTCTCACGCTGAACTTCAGGGGATCATCACGGCAGCTCTCGCACAACCCGCGGTAAGACAACAATTCGTGAGCGCCATTCGCCAGGCGGATGGCCACCTTCTTGGTACCGATCACGCACCTGTAACTATCGGCGGTCCGGGGTTGACCCAGTTCGTCGCCTCAGGAATCTCCCAATACTCTACCTCGCTGGGCACCGCCGTTCAGCAGACCAACCTGAGGATTGCGATACCTGGTGCCGATCTACCGAATCTTGGATTCCTAGCACGTGCGGCCAAAACTGCCGTCCCAATAGCCACCGAACTCGCCGTGGTCCTCTTTCTCCTGGCGCTGATCGTACACAAGGCTCGATCGGCTGTGATAGCTCGCATCGGCAAGTGGCTAATAGCGATGTCTATCGTCGCCGTGCTCATCTTCTGGGCGATACCAACCTATCTTTTGCCTCAGATCCACTTGAGCTGGGCACTTATCGCCTCAATCGTCCTCAAGGCCACCGGGCAAGGCGTCACCGTCTTTTACATTGAACTAGCCGTCTCCGGAATCATCCTGTATCTGTTGTCAAAGGCCGCCACCAAGCTGGTGTAGCCTGCGCTAACCTCGTGGCGTTCGAAGCATGCCCGCCTTTTCGCCGCGCGCCTGAAACTTCATGGCCATCTTCCTGCTCGCCTCGTCGATCATCTCATCGCCAAACATCACTGCTCCACGAGCATCGTCGCTGGTTGCAACAGCATAGGCATCGAGCAGATCGCAAGCCTTATCAAAAAGCTCCTGCGTTGGGCGGTAGACGTCATTTAGCACCTCGACTTGGGTCGGATGTATGGCCCACTTGCCGTCGTAGCCAAGCATTGCAGAACGCTTGGCGTAACTACGCAGCCCCTCAAGGTCAGCGATCTTGAGATAGGGCCCGTCGATCACTTGGATACCAGCAGCGCGTGCAGCCATAAGAATCTTCGAAAAGACATAGTGAAAGTGATCGCCCGGATACTCAGGTACCTCCACCCCTCCAGTGAGCACCGGCATCTCCATAGATGCAGCAAAGTCTGCAGGTCCAAATACAACCGTCTCGATCCTGGGTGAGGCCATGCAGATCTCCTCAACGTTGATCAGTCCAGTCGTCGTCTCGATCTGGACCTCTAACCCGATATGACCTAACTCCAGCCCCGCCTCACGCTCAACTTGTTTCAAAAGCAGATCCGTGGCGACGACCTCAGCTGCACTCTGCACCTTAGGGAGCATGATCTCATCCAGCCGTTCTCCGGCGCCGGTAACGACCTCCAGAATATCCCTGAAGGTCAAGGCCGTATCCCAAGCGTTCACGCGCACGCAGAGCACGCGATCGTCCCAACCTCCGGCAGCAATCGCGCCGGCTACCTTCGCACGAGCGGCCACCTTCTCCGACGGGGCTACAGAATCTTCGAGATCCAAGAAGGTCATATCGGCGGCGATATCGCGAGCTTTGGCGATAAAGCGCTCACTCGACCCAGGGACAGATAGACATGAACGGCGCAATAGTGAACGAGAGCGTAGTGACATGGCTCTATCTTACGCGAAGCACAACACGCTCTCGCTCACGATTCACTGCCAAACAACGGCTCTTCGTAACTAGTACACCCGTCCAATAGCCTCGGAAATCCTACCCCTGCAGTCGTTGCCGGCGCGTACAAACGTCAACTTCATCGATCAACCTAAGCGACACACAGCTCAAACCAGAGGAAGCCGTAGGGGGCGAGAGTTAACCGGTACGCCCCATCGTCCTCAATGACAGGAAAAGGAGTCATGCCGAGGAGCTCCACCGGTACTCGACTGATCCAATCGCTTAAATTGACCGACACAGGCTGCACCTTAGAGGCAAAGTTGAACACACAGAGCACAACTCTCTCATCGCGTGCAAGAAAGCGAGCGAACGCAAGCACGCAATCGTTATCCACCGATAGCAGCTTGAACTCCCCGTCGCCTAGCACCGACTCCCGGTGTCGTACCGAGAGCATCTCCCTAGTCCACCGCAAGAACGACGAGGGGTTATTCATCTGGGATTCAACGTTTACCACCTGATACCCATAGACGGGATCGATGATCGGGCTCGAATATAGCCTCGCCGGATCAGCTCGCGAGAATCCTCCGTTACGGTCAGGAGACCACTGCATCGGGGTTCGAACCGAATCCCGATCGCCGAGATAGATGTTATCCCCCATCAGTATCTCGTCTCCGTAGTAGAGGATTGGAGATCCTGGAAGCGAGAGAATTAACGCGTGCAACAGTTCGGCCACTCGCCGATCATTGTCGATCAGCGGAGCGAGTCGACGACCTATACCGACGTTTCTCCGCGAGATCGGATCACTTGCGAAGGCACTGTATAGAAACTCCCGCTCCTGGTCGGTCACCATCTCCAGCGTCAACTCATCGTGATTACGCAGAAAAATCCCCCATTGGCATCCAGCTGGAATATCCGGGGTCTGCCGCAGCGCCTCAGCGGTTGGCAGGGCGCTCTCGGTCTTCACACTAAGAAAAAGACGAGGCATCAGCGGAAAGTCATAACACATGTGACACTCGTCACCATTGCCGAAGTAGTTCACCACTTCGGAGGGTACTTGGTTCACCTCAGCCAGAAGCACCGCCTCAGGGAACTCAGCATCTACAACCGAACGGATCCGTTTCAAAAAGGTATGCGTTGCAGGTAGGTTCTCACAGCATGTACCCTCTGCCTGGAACAGATAGGCAGCGGCATCTAACCTGAATCCGTCGAATCCTAGCCCGAGCCAATAACGAACGACTTGGAGCATCGCCTCCTGGACATCTGGGTTCTCATAGTTCAGATCAGGTTGATGGTTAAAAAAACGATGCCAGTAGTACTGCTCGCGATCGGGGCAATAGGTCCAATTCGAACTCTGGGAGTCGATAAAGATCACTGGAGCCGACTGGTAGCCACCGTCGTCATCAGCCCAGACATACCAATCTGACTTCGGATTGTCACGCGACATCTTTGACTCTGCGAACCAAGGGTGTTGATCGCTGGTATGGTTGAGCACGAGATCAGCTATTACACGAATGCCTCGTAAATGTGCCTGATTAAGCAGCTCTTCGATATCTGTAACACTGCCATAGGCCGGGTGGACACTGTAGTAGTCAGAGACGTCGTAGCCTCCATCCTTCCACGGAGACGCGTAGAACGGGAGGAGCCAAAGACAGTCGATGCCGAGCCACTCAAGATAATCGAGTTTGGAGGTCACTCCACGAATATCGCCCTGACCATCACCGGTCGCATCATAGAAACCGCGAACGTAAACCTCGTAGAAGACTGCACGTTGAAACCAGGTGCGCTCGTCATTCAACGCGAGTGTGCGCCTCGATGGATCAAGCACCTAACGACCCTCGAACCGGGCCTTGCCAGGCCCATTCTCAAAGAACGACTTGATGCCGATCTCTGCATCCTTTGTTCCAAAGACCTGGCCGAAGAAGGACTTCTCGAGCTCCAGCCCCTCTGCAAGACTGCCTGAAAGTCCAGAATCGATCGCTCGTTTGGCAAACGACTGTGCAACGAGTGGTCCACGAGCAAACTCGGTAGCCCAGGCCACGGCTGCCGCCTCTGCCTCACCATCTGCCACCACTCGATCCACTAGACCCCATGAAAGCGCCTTTTGGGAGTCGATAGCCTGACCCCCAAGGATCATCTCCTTTGCCCTTGACACTCCTATCAGGCGCGGCAGGCGTTGGGTGCCCCCACCACCAGGGATAATCCCTAACGCGATCTCCGGCTGTCCCAGCTTGGCACCCTCACCAGCTACTCTAAAATCGCAGGAGAGGGCGAGCTCGAGCCCACCACCGAGTGCATAACCCTCGATGGCAGCGATGACCACTCGTGGGAGCGTGCTTAGCGCATTAAGAGCCCAGTGGAAGTACTGGCCCATCTCACGTCCTACGGCCATACCACCAAACTCGCCAATCTCTGCTCCGGCCGCAAAAATACGCTTCGAACCGGTAAGAACCACCGCCGCGGGGGGGTCGAGTGCCATGGCGTTGGCATAGGTCCATAGCTCTTCGAGCAATCCTTTCGACAACGCATTGGCCTTTGGCCGGTTTAACCGCAGAATGACGACGTTGTCGTCGGTCTCCTCTCGGACAAGAAACCCGTCCATTTTCACACTCCTTCTTTATCGTCGATGGATAGCTTGATCAAAGCAACCAGTTCAGCCGCCGCCTTCGAGGGCGTCAAAGAACCTTCACGAACTCGATCCCGTAAGTCATTGCGTTCGGTTACCGACTCGACGGCGCTCCGTAGTGTGGCCGATACCAGCCGATCGAACTCCGCCAACCTTCGTGCGGCACGACGTTTAGCCAGCTCACCACTTGATATAAGACCATCCCTCAAGTCTGTGAGCTGTTCAAAGAGCATCTCTACTCCCTCGCCACTAGTTGCTACCGTCTCCAAAATTGGGGGGCGATGATCGTGGGCGCCAAGTTCGAGCATGTTCTCGAGATCCCGCCTGGTGTCGCGAACGCCTGCACGATCGGCCTTGTTAATCACAAATATGTCGGCTATCTCCATGAGACCAGCCTTGTTTGCTTGAATCGAGTCGCCCCAACCAGGATTGATAACGACAACAGTCGCATCAGCCTCGCCTGTAATCTCGATCTCTACCTGTCCCACACCAACCGTCTCTATCAGCACCCAAGGGAAGGCCAGGGCTTCTAGCAGTCGAACGACTCTCGGTACTGCAACCGTCAGACCGCCAAGGTGTCCCCTGGTCGCCAGCGAACGGATATAGACTCCTGGATCCTGAGTGTGACTCTGCATGCGCACTCTATCACCGAGTATGGCACCGCCACTGAAGGGTGAGGAAGGATCTACGGCGACGACGGCGACACTACTGTCGCTAGCACGAATCTGGCTAATCAACCGATCTACCAGGGTTGACTTCCCACTGCCAGGCGCACCAGTCAAGCCAATCACAAATCCCGACTCGGCCTGTTGGGCCAACCATTCGTCCAGATCCCGACTTTCATTCGTTACTGGGCGTTCGACTATAGAAATCAGACGTGCAATCGCGCCTTTATCATTCTGGTCGCGCACCCGCGCAATAAGCTCCTTGGGATCCTCCACCTAAACCTCTACCGTTTCTATCGTTGCCCCAAGTCTGACAAGCGTTTCAGCAAGCGCATCGTAACCACGCTCGATGTGATCTACCGCATTGACTTGGCTCTCCTCAAATGCCGCTAATGAAGCTACCACTAGGGCAGCCCCAGCGCGAATGTCATGTGCAGTCGCCTCGGCACCCAGGAGCCGAGGCACGCCGCGAATGATAATATGATGCCCTTCGGAACGTACATTTGCCCCATAGCGGCGGAGCTCGTCAAGGTAACGGAATCGACCAGCAAACAGGTTTTCGCTGACTACGCTGACCCCGTCAGCTATCGAGAGCATAGCCACCAGCATCGGCTTATAGTCGGTCGCAACACCCGGGTACGGGAGCGTCTGGATATCCACAGCACGCAGTGAGCCATCTGCGATCACATCGATCCACTCCTCGCCTACCTCGATATTCAATCCAACACTGGTAAGTTTTCGAATAAGAATTAACATGTTCGATGGCGCAACACCTTCGATGCGCACCTGGCCTCCGACAGCACCAACCGCGGTCATGTAAGTTGCAGCCACAACTCGATCGCCAATGACACGATGATTCATCGGCCGCAGCCGGTCAACACCTTCAACTATGATTCGTGAGGTACCAACGCCATCTATCTGCGCACCCATCTCGATAAGGGCCTGCGCGAGATCGATAACTTCGGGTTCGCGAGCTGCATTTTCAATCGTGGTCCTGCCCTCCGCCGTGACAGCAGCCATCAAGACATTGTCGGTCGCGGTATGAGAGGGGAACTCAAGTACAATATCGCTACCTGCGAGTCGATCAGCCTTCGCAATCAACTGTCCATCAACAGCCTCCACCACCGCACCGAGCGAGGTGAGTGCAAGCTCATGAATATCGACAGGACGCTCGCCAAAATCATCACCACCAGGGGTAGCCAAGGCAACCTCTCCAGTACGCGCAAGGATTGGCCCCAAAAGCACAACCGATGCACGTATGCTTTTGACAAGCCCATAGTCGGGCCGACTAGCAAGCTCTTCTGGCTCTGGAACGCTGATCTCAAGGCGGTGCGACCCAAGCCATCTGCTATCAACTCCCAACGACACCAAGATCTTCCGCATAATCTCGACGTCGGTGATACGAGGGACGTTATCTAGAACATGCACGCCGGACGCGAGGATGCTGGCCGCCATGAGCTTGAGAACGGAGTTCTTTGCGCCCTGAATCTCGACGTTACCTTCGAGTCCTGTGCAGTGCTGGATACGATAGGCTCGCATGACGTCCTCCTTCTGCCCCGTCTCAACGACCTATGCTAGTTGAGTTCCGAACGTCAATTGCTGGTCTTCTGCGTCCGTACCCAGATGCTTGATTTCAACCGGGAAAGCGCCGGTCAGCTTCGCCTCATCCGGTAAACGCTCTTAACATCTCCTGGTCCTGGAGACCCGGGCCTGTCGGTGCTGTTGATCACAATCATGATCCAGCCTCAGCGCCCGAGAAGATCGGCTACTGGCAACGAGCGAGACACAGATCTCTAAACAGATTTAACTCAGAAAACAACGACACCGTCGCAGTCCACAAGGGTCACGCCCGATCCGACGACCAGTTTCACATTCGCCACTTCAGCGCTAAAACAAGGCGACTATTGGTCTGACCACTTGCCTAACGCCGGTTGAGTCATGGATCAGAGCGAACTAACGGACTCATTGGCTACAATCCACAAAAACACTCGCAGCACTTCTCCGAAGGCTTGCCAATTTTGCAGCTGCAACCACTGCGCCATTAGCTCTCGACATAAATATGAGCCGACATTGCGCACGTCACGCAGCCAGCTCTGGCTTCGAGCTAGACCCAAAACCCGACACCAATTGCCAGCCACTCAACCGACAATGGTCCGTAAACGATGTCGACCTTAGTGTTCAGCAGTAGTTGAGCGCTGCCTAGTCGTTCAGTGAATCACGCAGAAATTGGGTGGCACGATCCCAGGCCTGCATGGCAGATTGCGCGTGATATACCTCCGGGCGATCATCATTGAAGAACGCGTGTTCAGTCCCCGGATATATGAAGAACTCTACTGACTTGCCCATCGACCGCAGACGCTCTTCGAGTTGGCGCACGACCTCGGGAGATGACGGGTCGTCATGTTCAGCGTAGTGGCCCTGGATCGGTGCCTGGATCTTGGCGTAATCGGGCTCCGCGTCCGGCCAAGGAATCACACCGTAGAAAGGAACTACCGCCTTCACGAGTTCCGGCTGATTCGCAGCGAGAACGTAGGCCAAGCCTCCGCCCATACAGAATCCGACGACTCCAACACCACTGTGACCTGAACGCTGTACGAGCTCCTTGGCAGCACCAGCCATCTGCTTAGAGGCATCCCGGAGTTGCAGTGCCATCATAGCTTTGGCAGCCTCATCTGGTTCGGCAACAACTCGCCCATTATAGAGATCTGGAGCCAACGCCAAAAAGCCCTGTGCGGCGAACCTATCACATACATCTTTGATGTGATTGTTGATACCCCACCACTCTTGGATGACGATTACACCTGGGCCAGCTCCAGACTCCGGAGTAGCCAAATATCCTGATGCCTCGTGTCCATTACTCGGAAAGGTAATCATTTCTCCCATACTGAAATCCTAGCAACTACCCATGAGCCTTGCGTGAGCTAGGCCACAAAACCATACACTTCTGCCAGAACACGATCACGAGCTAGTAGCGTCCCTCGAGTTTTCGGTGATCCCAACTAACAAACTCCTCGACAGCTAACGCGAAGGCAATGCGCTTGGGGGCAGAACCTAGGAAGCTCTCTATCGATACCGTCGATGTTCCCGATTGGTAGCGCTCAAAGAGCGTGCGACCCACCAGTGCCACCTGGGATGGACTCTCCTCTATGGCGGCATTCGCATAGATGGTCACTCCACGGAGCTCCTCGTACCGATCTCCCTGTTCAATCAGACCAGTGACGCGAGGGTCCCTCCTCAGGTTGAGCGCCTTTTGCGATTTCGCATAAGTCCAACACCAGATCGTGCCATCTAACAGGCAATACCACATGGCTACCAGATGCGGACGACCATTGGGTCCAAGCGACGCCAAGTTGAGGGTCCTGCCAGAAGCCAAGAAGGCATCACGCTCGCTATCGGTCATCTCAATCAGCGATCGACGTTTCGGCACAACCACTCCTCCCGCGAGAACTTCAGACTCTCACTCTATCGTCGAGACGTAGTCCGCCTCTCATGAGCAAAATCTATTTCAGCTCAGCCAACCATGTTCTGGCTGGGCGATAGAGGCATTCGCCCTCGACACTATCGCACTGGGCAAGCGTGGGCGCGTAGCTAATCATGGCTGTGACTGGCCCGCTGCAATCGGAGCACTAACTAGTATCCCTCCTCAGGAACCATCGGACCCAGATATTTCTGCATAGAAGCGAAGATCTCGTCGGCGCTCTTGGTCTCTGATGAAAGGCTTAGGGTTCTCGTTTCAGGCCTTGGCCCACTTGGTAATCCCTCTGTTGAGTTCGGTCACACTGTGGTGGACGCTGCGTTGTAGGTACTTGGTGGTAAGGGCCCAAGAAGCAGCTCTCTACCTGAAACATCTGCGATGAGTACGTTGGTGTGAAGTGGAACTAGAAAGCGAGGGTGGGCAAGGAGCCAGGTTCGAACGGATTCGGTCTTATGGGCTGCGTAGTTGTCTAAGACAACGTGAACTCTTAAGCTCTTTGGGTACTTTCTTGTCGATGAGTTCTAGCTTGCCAATGAGTTCTAGGAACTGAGATGAATCCTGCACCCCTTTGGGCAGCGGTCATCTTGGTGATGACCTTGCCGGAGACAACATCGAGTGCGCACATTATGGTTGCCGATACCGCCTGCGCTTGTACTGAAGTCCCTCGACGCAGGGGAACCCCTGGCACCACCCGGAGCATGGGTTGGGTACGGTTGAGGGCTTGCACCTCTCGTCTTCTCGTCAACACAGAGGACGATCGTGTGCCTCTGGCGGATTTATATAGATCCCAGCAACGTCTCTGACCTTAGCGCATGAACTCACAGATCATTGGATATGCGTAAAGGTCTCAGACCTCATGGGGCCTTAAGCCGAAAGTTCGCCATATCCTCCCCACCGTAGAAGGAGAGACTCCAGCGGCGGTTGCCATGGTGTTGGTTGGCAGGTGGGTCGATGAATCAGGTGGATTGGTCGTGGTTTCTGAGTTTGACAATCTCGGCGATCTTGTCATCCCCATGGGTCCTAGGTACCCCCGGCCTTGGTGCGTCACCTAGCGATCTCACCCCAAAGAGGGCGAATCTCCTTGGCCCACTTTGAGACCGTGAAGTGAGAGACATCGAGCTCATCAGCGCTTATCGCGAAGCCTGACATGCTCATTGGCCAACAGGGCTATCTTCACTCGCACAACTTGAGCAGCCGGGGCGTTGCGCTTAGCGATCACCGATGGAAGAAACTCTTTGTCCTCGTCGCTCAACGTGGGGACGTAGGTGGGTCTGCGTCCGGTACGCTTCTTGGTCCCTTCCGAATCCTTCGCCGCTCGGGTTGCTTTAGATATTTGCTTGGCCATTGTCATTGCCTCTTCCTCCAAGAGAGCAGATGCACAATGGGTTCAACAGGGGCCAAATATTGAAAATTCTTGTTTCAGAGCGAAACTTTGACTAAGGACACTAAGTTATCCACCCAGAAGAACTAGCGCACCTCACTAAGTTTTCCAAGCTCACACCGCAATAATCGCCACTGCCTATACATCTACTCCTGTAGGTTTTGGAATCCTAATGTTAGGTACACGAACTTGTTGAAACCTCGTCCCGTCTGTCTCCCCGCTCGCTAAGCGTGAGCACTGCCGCCGCAAGGCTGCGCCTTGCGTTGTCCTGGCAAGGATGGTAGGCGCGAAGGATGTCACTAACCGATCATGGTTGTCGGAAGATCTGGTGGCCACCAATCCGTCGCCAGCGCACTGCTAGCACTGAAACTCCATTAGCGGTCACAACTGTGGTCCACTGCCAGGTGGCCCGACCATCAGGAACACTGAAACTCCAAGTCATCTCCAAAATTCCGGGTGCGTTAACAACAGCTTTCACCCGTAGGCTGGCCGGCCATGATGAGGGGTCGCGAGTCTCGATGAAACGATCACAGGCCACATTGAAGATACGGGAAGATGCACGAAATAGCTCACGTTCATGCGCGGATAACCGTTGATAGTCGGTCTTGAACTGATCGGTTCTTTCAACCCTCACGAGTCAAGTTCGGCAAGAAACTCATCAATGCCCTCGCTCACTACAACCCGTCCAGCAGCAATGTCCTCATCTGCTTCGCGCTCCATCTGCTGCCAACGCTCTGTCCAGAACCACGCCTGGTCGGATGGCACGGCAATGTGTGGGCGAAGGATGATCTCGTTCTCTCGCTCGATTACCTCAACCTGTGCTCCAGGCTGATCCAAGCCGAAGTGACGCCGAATCGAGGTGGGAATAGCGATGAGGCCACGGCTCTGCACTGTGACGAAGGTTGGTGTTTTGCGCATGATTGAAGTGTAGCAGTGATACGGCGATACCGCATCGCAGCACTGCGCCTTGCGTTGTCCTGGCTAGGGTATAGTGAGTGGCCCAGTCATGAAATCATGAAACCCAGAAATCATGATTCTCTATTAGAACAGAGGCAAGGGAGAGAAAGAGGATATGTCATGGATGATCCGAACTTCGCCGCCGCCTTTGCCAACGCAGAAGCCTCGTGGCTGATTGAGCCGATCTGCGGGGCCCGGCTAAACCAACTGAATATCGACCTTGCTACCCGGCCTAAGTAAGCAGACACCTCCTCCTTGGATGATCCAGCACCTGGGAAACCTCCTGCCGTCGCGTCAGGTTGTAACGAGATTACTTGCATACACCCCCTGGTAGTCAGGGGTAATGAGATTTCGGATAGCCGCGATCGTCCGGGACGCCGCGATAGGTGTCAGTCGATTCCCAACCCGATGACCATCTCGAGCTGGTCGAGTAACCGGTTGTCGCCCGCACGCCTGAGTGTCTCGATGGTGGGGCGGCGCCAGAGCCAGCAATCCAGGTCAGCCGCCGACCCGGTGAGCGTAGCATCCGCATTGACTACGCTGTCGTCGGCCACGTCGAGGCAAGCCTCGTCCACCGCCGTGCCGTCATCGGGGTCGATACCGGTGAGCCGGCCGAGGCGGACCAACCACGTGCTGGCGTTGTCTCTGGCGTGAAGCCGGATGACGCCGGCGTCGTTCGTGGAGAACGTTGCCCAGTCGGGTACTCACCTGTACATGACGCACAGCGCCTCGTCGATCCCGTCGTCGCTCAGCTGCGCATCCATCGACGTCCGCAACCCAATGGTCAACTCGGCGTCGATCCGGTGGATCAGCGCCTCATGGGCTTGGCGACGGCGGACGAAGGCAACGCTATGGTCATCCGACCAGGTCCACACCCGGTCTTGCGGTGCTGCGGACCCCAGTGCGGAAACGAGCTCTGCACTAACCGCCGAGCAGAACGATAAGAGCTCGGATCGGCTGGCGGGTCGGGCTGGTCTGACCTCTGCGAGAGGTGGCCTTTGCAGTGCCTGACGCACGATGGTGCCCCAGAACCACTGGACCTCAGCGAGGTGCCACAGCAAGTCGTCGGCACCGTTTCGGCGACCGCGGCGGCGAAACGGCCCGACTCATGCGCTAGATGGCTGACGAAGTCGAGGTTGCTGTTCATTGCGCGCAAGCCTAACCGTACCGTCGGTAGGCGCAGGTCAAGGAAGTGGTGTACATTCGATCTCTGGCCATCCCCATTGCACGCGTTCGAGGCTGTCTCACAACGCGCGTTGTCCTCGAGCATGCCGAGCGTGTGAAAGAGCCCTGCCATGAACACACTCTTTGGACAGGTACCTTCGAGCAGAGACGGCCCACTCCACGTACTGATCGATTGCAATGGCATCGACGAGGCGGACGATGGCATCGTCGTTGCGGAACACCCCGACGACATCGGTGCGCCGTTTGATCTCCCGCCACTCGCCAGAACCCTACTTCACAGCCTTTTATCCGGACCAAGAGCGCCGACGATATCTTCGCCTCTATGCAGAAATATCTGGGTCCGATAGTTATGATTTGAACTTCCGACCAAGGACACTAGATGCCCGCACTGATTAAATGTTTGGCAAAGCAACGCCAGCTACAACCGATCAGCCAGAATCGGGGCGAGCTGTGGCCAATGATAATGCCCTGGCAAAATTCTTGCTCCGTCGACATAGACCGGATGTGAGCCGAGCTGATCGACTTGATAGCCAAAGTGGATCGCGTATCTTTGCAAGAGTTCATCGGGGAGTAGACGAACGCTGCAGGTGATGCACTCATGAAATGCTCCCAGATGAAGTGCTGAGTGGGAACTCAGCGCGAGCGGCATCGTTCGAGTCTGGTGTAGATCGCAGCTGCTGAGATGCGAAATCAAACTCCATCCAAACTCTGCCGCCGCATCCGCATGATCGATCGCGCCAAGTACTGAATTGGCGGTACTCCAGATCTCTACCGCCGCTGGCATCATCCGCAACAACTGCACGAGTGCGGGAGCAAGTTCCATCGGATCAGAGGCAGCCTCCGCCAATAGATAACCGAATTCGGTCACGATCTCTGGGTCATCAATCGCAGCGTAACGAGCAAGATAGCGAAAATGTTCTAACAGAGCCATAGGTTCTTAGCCTACGAGCCTTCAGCAGACTGACTAGCACCGTTGGTTCGCGGCGGGCACAATCCGAATGGACCAGATCCACCCTTGCATACTTGCACAGGGATGCTCGCCCATCGCCGACATCATGCGCATGTTGACTCTACTTGGCCAACGACTCGTTGCGCTCAACGCGAGTCACAGACCATCATTCCAAGTACGCAGCCGATGCAAGTAGGACGGCAGAATCAACCAACTCATCGATGCTTCCAAGAGTGGCAGTCCTGAGAAAACACTGAACCACAGTGGGCATATACTCCCTGGTGGTAGCGTTTTAACCAGCTGAAGTTGGAAGTAAAGAGTAAGGAGGAATAGATGCACTACTTCGGACTTGTCATACTTTTTGGGTTAGGAATCTATGCATTGAGTCTTCTCGGAGAACGGGCGTACGTTCGGGCGCGTGAACTCAAGCCACTTGTACAACTGATCCTCGGCATCGCTCTAGCCTGGATCGCCAATGTCAATCTTTGGAGTGGATTCTCAGTCGCCAACCTAAGGGCTGGCTGGATAGGAGTTACCATAACCGGTCTAGCACTCGGTGGGATCGCCTTCTTCTTTGACGCCATTGTTGGCTTCTTCGCTGGCCTTCACCGCAAGATCGAAGACCAGGCAGTCCAGCTTGAGCGCAGCGATCTCAAACGAGTCGCCTAAGCCCTTTGATTGCCTGACACAGAGAGCCGGAGCCTCAAAAGGGCCCCGGCTCTCGGTACTCTGAATCGCAATTTTGAAGAGTCTGCCTATGTACTTTGACAGAGCGACGCTATCGTATGATGCCACCCTTGGTCATCGCCATCACGTCAAGTGCTACATCCACCTCGGCCTCTGACAGCAACCCCTTCTCAAGCACAACTGTTCGCAGATCCTTGTCGGTTGCGAGTGCCTCCTTGATGACCTTCGCAGCCTGTTCGTAGCCAATGTATGGATTAAGCGATGTCCCGATCGATGGCGACGATAGTGCATAGGTGCGGCAACGCTCGACGTTAGCTTCGATACCGTTGACGCACTTGGTTACCATGGCGTCGGCGATCGTCGCCATGATTTGCATCGAATCCAACACCGCAACACCCATGATCGGTTGCATTACGTTGAGCTCGAAATTACCCGCTGATCCACCGAACGCGATCGTGGCATCGTTTCCAATTACTCGAGCAACGACTTGACACATCGCCTCTGGGACCACCGGATTTACCTTGCCTGGCATGATCGATGATCCTGGCTGAAGATCTGGTAGGTGAATTTCGCCCAGTCCACAGCGGGGTCCAGAAGACATCCAACGGAGGTCATTGGCTAGCTTGTAGTAGGCCATGGCCAAAGTCTTGAGCGCGCCAGACAGAAACACAATGGCGTCACGCGCACCATGAGCCTCAAAATGATTGCTGGCCTCCCGAATCGGAACGTTTAGACGCTCCCTCAGACGCATAAGCACGCCGTCAGCGAATCCAGGAGGGGCGTTCAAGCCAGTGCCGACTGCGGTCCCTCCAAGTGGGACCTCACCCACGTCGTCCCGAGCGAGTTCGATCCGAACGATAGACCTACGAATCGCTGCGGCATAACCCGAGAACTCCTGACCGAGGGTGATCGGCGTCGCATCCATGAGGTGAGTTCGCCCTGACTTCACCACCTCGGAAAACTCGGCCGCCTTCCGCTCGAGCCCCTCAACCAGTCGATTCAGCGCAGGTAGCAGGAGTTCCGACAGTTCAAGAAGCACACCTAGATGCATCGCCGTCGGAAAGACGTCGTTCGAGGACTGAGAGGCATTGACGTGATCGTTGGGCAGTACCGGTTTGCCCAATCGAGAGCTAGCGAGCCGAGCAATCACCTCATTCACATTCATGTTCGAGGAGGTGCCAGATCCCGTCTGATAGATATCGATCGGGAACTGGTCATCATGAGCTCCACCGAGCACCTCTTCACATGCGCTGACAATCGCATTACTAACCTCAGCATCGAGGATTCCAAGATCAGCGTTGGTTCTCGCCGCGGCCCACTTGATCCAAACCAAGCCTCGAATCAAAGACATTGGTATTCGCTGACCAGAAATAGGAAAATTCGCAACTGCACGCTGAGTTTGTGCTCCCCAGAGAGCTGTAGCCGGTACTTCGATCTCTCCCATAGAATCGTGTTCAATCCGCATCTCTTCGGTCATGACTACCTCCCAGTTCTCAACGAGATTTTCATACTCAACGCTACCGGAATGGACATCTAAAGTCCACTTACGAAACTAGCTCGCCCCCACACCTCCAAGAGAGGCACGACGACCAAGGCTAGGATGACCCTTAAAGTAGTCTTTTACCCACCCAGACAAGGAGGAGAGTTCAGTGCGTGCACTCATCGCTCGGAACGGTTCAGTAATAGTAGAAGAGGTTGCTACCCCACAACCTGCCCGGAACGAGCTGCTCATCAAGGTAACAAGCGCCGGCATCAACGCCGCTGACCTGCTCCAGGCCCGTGGCCACTACCCTCCACCAGCCGGTTTTGATCCAGAACGCCTTGGGCTCGAGTTTGCCGGTGAAGTCATCGAGGCAGGGTCTTCTGAGCTATCCTTCCAACCTGGTCAGTTCGTCATGGGAGTCACGGGTGGTGGAGCTCATGCAGAGTTTCTTACCGCTCCAGCGAGTGCCTGCATCCCAGTGCCAGCTTCAATCGATCCCATGACCGCAGGCGGCTTCCCGGAGGCGGCGTTTACCGCCTTGGATGCGCTCATCATTCAAGCCAACCTGAGCATCGGAGATCGGCTACTGGTTCATGGTGCCCTCGGTGGCGTCGGTACTGCAGCGGTACAGCTTGGCGCCCTCCTTGGCGCAGAGGTGGTTGCCGTCGTGCGCAACCACGAACAGGACGCGCGAGCCTTGTCTTTGGGAGCACGTAACAGCGTAACTCCAGACGAGATCTCGAGCTCAGGTCCCTATGATGTCATCCTTGAGCTCGTATCCGGCGAAAACCTGGCCACCAACATGAACGCGCTAGCGACCAACGGCAGGATAGTTGTCATCGGCGTTGGGAGTGGTGCCAAAACTCAAATAGACCTACGTCTTTTAATGGGTAAACGTGGAACGCTACGTGCATCGACGCTTCGCGCGCGAAGCTGGGAGGAGAAGGCGTTACTAGCCTCCCGGGTAGAGCATCACCTACTCAGCCACTTAGCAACCGGCGCCTACCGGATACTCGTTGAAGAGCAATTCAACCTTGCCGACGGAGCAGAGGCCTACGATCGATTTAGCAAGCCTGGAAAGTTTGGAAAGATCATCTTGACCACCGAATAGCAAAGATCGGCCGAACTCTGGTTCGGATCTCAGCGATGACTCAACCTAAGTTCGACCCACATCACGCCTGCTTGTTGGCTCAGGCATGCCACACCGACAGATCAAGGACGTGCTGTGGGGACGATGATTCGCTCTCCCGGCCATAAAACGGTACCGTGTGTCTGTACCTCCATCCGTGCCACGATTGGATAGGGATTCGCGTTCGGATCAACTCGCTCAGCGATCGAGACAAGAGTATCGCCACGACTGACGATATAAACCTTCGACGACACATGCTCTCCGACGGCCATAGGTGCAATAATCCGGGTGATCACCACTAGGGCCATCAGCCCCACAACCAAAAGCGTGAGCAACCATTCGAGCGCCTGACGTGGCGATTTGCCTGTCTTCACTACGCTTGCCACCCGTGGATCCATCGTTGATTTAATCATATGCGAACTATAGTTCGAGCCTCAGACACAGAAATTTGATATTCGGATAGCCGGAAGCAAAACAGCTATATACTTTGATCAATGCCCAAAATCATGGCCCCCACAGTTAAGGAACATCACGCACAACGACGACAGGCGCTTCTCGATGCCGCCAAGGAGTCGTTGCTTAATCCAACCATCAGGTCGGTAAACTTTGAGGCCGTGGGTCCTCGAGCCGGACTGAGGCGCAATAGCGTTTACCTCTACTTCCCCTCGGAGAATCACTTAGCGCTCGAACTCGCGGAGGACGTGTTGCCCGGATATCAGGAGCAACTCATCACTGCTATGAAGCGCCATCGTGAACCGCGTGAGCAGATCACTGGCTTCGCGAAGGTTGTCGTTGCCCCAGACGCGAGGCTCGCCCATGAGGTACTCCGCAATCTTGAGAACCGAGATCGCACTCCTGAGATTGCGGCCAAGGTAAAAGAGTACTATCTCAGCTTGGCACGCCCACTCGTCGAGCCGCTCAAGATGCTCAAGATGACTGATCCTGAGAACACTGCGGTGCTCCTGTTCACAATGCTGAGTTCGACTCAGAACGTCTCAGACAAGGTTATTGATGCAAAGGCAGCGGCACGTCGCGCTCTTGCCATAGTTGACACTGTCCTTCCAAAGGGTTAGACAGTCAAGAATCAACGTGTTGAATCACGGGAAGCTCCAAGGCATTGCTTTAGCCTTGGAGCTTCTGTTTTTTAGCGATTAGTTCTCCTTCGCCATGCCTTCGATCTGTGCGCGACTTTATCTGTCCGTGCGCTCATCAATCAGACCTTTAGGTTGCCAAAGTACGAACCCAGGGACTCAGCGCATGAGTTCGTTCGATCACCGCCTACTAGAAACCTTTGCCACGCGGCCAAAGCTATCCTCGGTCTGGTGCGCAAGTTTCTCCAGCGCAGGCTCAAAACACCGTCCAAGTTGTCCTATGAGAGGGAAGGTCAATCCGCATGAATATCGATGGATCCAGATACTATTGCTTGACTGCTGTTAACTCCTCCGCAAGTCATTAGTCCACTTTTGGATTGATGATGAGCTCGGCCGGTATCGGCTAACCCATCAACTTCAGATCCCAGGTTCTTCGTAATATCCAAACACATCCGCAAGCGCTTCCATGACTTCACCGATCGAAACTCGCGCCTTTGAGGCTCGAATAAGCGGTTCCATCAGATTCACCTCCGGGTCTCGTGCGTCCGCCTGCAGGTCTGCAAGCGCACGAGCCACCTGATCTGAATCACGTCTTTGGCGAACATCCTGGAGTCGCTGTACCTGAAGCTTCTCCACCTCTGGGCCGATCACCAAGGTATCGATAGGGTCCTCGTCTTCAAGAATGAAGTTATTGACACCCACAACAATACGATCCCCTGCTGAGATCTTCTTCTCGAGTTCATAGGCGGAGTCAGCAATTCGGTTCACGTGGTAGAAGTTGTCGATACCGATCAATGCACCCTCGAGCATCGAACCGTCACCCAACTCCGCGATCTCGGCGAAGATCTCCTCCGCTTGACGCTCGATCTCAAGTGTCAGCTCTTCGACAAAATATGAACCACCAAGCGGATCAACCACGTTCGTAACACCAGTCTCGTGAGCGATGATCTGCTGGGTTCGAAGCGCGATGCGTGCGGCCTTTTGGGTCGGCAATGAGAGAACCTCATCCATTGAGTTCGTGTGGAGGCTCTGGGTGCCTCCAAGAGTCCCCGCGAGAGCCTCGATCGCAGTTCGAACGATATTTAGTTCAGGCTGCTGCGCAGTCAACGACACCCCAGCGGTCTGGGTATGAAAGCGAAGCAGCCAAGATCGTGGGTCTTGAGCCTGGTAATGATCACGCATCCATCGAGCCCAGATGCGACGTGCAGCGCGATACTTTGCAATCTCCTCAAAAAAATCGATGTGCGCATTGAAAAAGAAGGAGAGTTGGGGAGCGAACTCGTCAACCGTAAGCCCAGCGGCCAACCCTGTCTCAACATAGGCGAAACCGTTGGCAATCGTGAACGCGAGCTCCTCAGCGGCTGTCGAACCTGCCTCTCGAATGTGATATCCCGAGACTGAAAGTGGGTGCCACTTTGGCATCTCTGCGGCTGCGAAGGTCATAGTATCGCGTACCAGACGCATCGATGGGCGTGGGGGGAAATAGTACTCCTTTTGCGCCTGATACTCCTTCAAGATATCGTTCTGCAGGGTGCCGCCTAACTCTCTCCTCGGCACACCGCTTGTCTCAGCAACTGCGACAAAGGAGGCGAGAATGAAGGCAGCTGGAGAGTTGATGGTCATTGAGGTGGTAATCTCTCCAAGGCGAATACCTTCAAATAGAGTCTCCATGTCGTCATAGGTGTCGATGGCGACACCGCATTTACCGACCTCACCCAACGACTTCGGATCGTCTGAATCCCGTCCCATCAGCGTCGGCAAGTCAAAAGCTACCGATAGCCCCGTTCCCCCAGCATCCAAAAGCTCTCGAAAACGCTCATTAGTTTCGGCAGCTGAAGAAAACCCAGCAAACATCCTCATCGTCCATAGCTTGGTCCGATATCCACTCGCATATATTCCCCTGGTATACGGGTAACTACCAGGAAGCTCCTCATCGTCCGGGAGCTCCGAAACAGACCCGATGGCGCCCCGGCTGGTATAAACAGGAGCCAGCTCGATCCCAGACAGCGTCTCGAAACGGTCATGTCTCTTTGGAGCGCGATCATAGCTCGCAACCCACTCATCAAAGCGTGTCATAGACCTCTAGTCTAGTGCTCGTCTCGAAATCATCAAGAAACGTAAGTGTTGACCGAGCTCAGAGAGGCATCCACTACCATACTTTAGATGCTCGACAATTCGCCTCCCGATCGCAACCTTGCCCTCGACCTAGTCCGCGTCACCGAGGCCGCTGCGCTCGCCTCAACCCAATGGGTGGGACGTGGTCAAAAAGAGTCAGCCGACGGAGCAGCTGTAAACGCGATGCGCAGCGTTCTAGATGTAGTCTCCATGGATGGTACCGTTATCATCGGCGAAGGCGAAAAGGACAACGCTCCGATGCTCTTCAATGGCGAGCATGTGGGCGATGGCGCTGGTCCGAAGGTCGATATCGCAGTGGACCCGATTGAAGGTACGACCCCGACCGCAATGGGGCGCGGCGGTGCAATGAGTGTAATCGCAGTAGCCGGTAACGGTTCGATGTTTTTTCCTGGTCCAATCGTCTACATGGACAAGCTCGCAACTGGCCCAGAGGGGGTCGGGGCGGTCTCTCTAGACCTCTCACCACGCGAGAATGTCATCGAACTAGCGAAGGCAAGGCGGTGCCAGACATCAGAAATTACGGTGGCAATTCTCGACCGACCACGCCATCAAGAGCTCATCGAAGAGGTTCGTTCAGCTGGCGCAAGAATCTCCCTAATCGGAGATGGTGATGTCGCAGCCGCAATCCTCACTGCACTGCCGTCCTCGAATGTCGATATGCTCCTCGGCGTCGGGGGTAGCCCCGAGGCGGTCATCGCAGCTGCGGGGTTGCAATGCATCGACGGTGCCATCCAGGCAAGACTCTGGCCGCGAGACGAGGAGGAACGCCAGAAAGCACTAGATGCGGGCTACGACCTGACAGCCATCCTACACACCTCGGATCTCGTCAACTCTCAGGACTGTTTCTTCGCGGCTACTGGTATCACCAACTCAGAACTACTCCGCGGCGTCAGAACTCGCCGTGGGGAGGCGATAACCCATTCGATCGTGATGCGTTCACGAAGCAAGACGGTGAGAACGATCGAGGCCGTTCACCGCGTCGAAAAGCTCAGAAATTTCCATCTAATGGCCTGATTGCCATCTGCTGTCCTGTCAACCGCGGATAGGTCGAAACTCCGCAAACCCAACAGACGAGCGGTATCCGAGCTCATTGTTGTCGCGCCAAGAGGATCCAGACTAGTTACCCACTCAGGAGCCACCACTGCCGTGGCGAATTGTAGGTAGACAAGCAGCTCCTCTACCACCAGCTCCTCGAAGCCGAAGCCGACTAAGTCACGATCTAGCATCACGCTATCGTCGAAAACCCAGACACCATTCGGCCCAGCTATCGCCTCTACCCAACCAAGGAGTTCACCCGAGACGTCGAGCAGCCAAGCACTTACACTCCTGGAATCGCGCCTGTGAGCAACCGGGCTCGATCGCGAGAGCATCACTAACACAGAACGGTGAGAACGCCTGCGACGCCCGCCATAGCCAACCAGAGCCCTCACAAACGGCCGCCAACCTCTTCTACTGCCGCGCGCATCCGCGACTAAAAGGCTCATCTCACTGGCTGACGTCTCCACTCTGTACCGGGACAGACGTTCGTGGAGGATCAACCCCTCCTCAGGCTTAATGTTCTCTACCACTGTCACGTGGGGAACATAGATGCGCGAATCCCGTGATGGAGCCAACCTATCGCGCCAACGCTCAAGCTCGTCACCGCCGGCGACCACCGAAAGGTGTCCTGTTATCCGTCGATTCGCGAACGTATCAAACCCAGTCAGCTCAAGAGTGACTGGTTCCACTCGGGTGCTCAACTCGGCGATCTGGGCCACGAAGCTCCAGGCCTCCGCTGGCGAACAGTCCACCGGTGGAATCAATGTGATGTGCGGAGGAATCCAGTCAAGAGCACCTGAACCCAAGAACCTCCGCAGGAGATTCAGTTCAGACTCGACCCCCTCATCGAACGTAACCGCTAGACAGCAACGAACCCGAGGGGTCACCACCTAGTCGATCAAACTCGCTCTGAGCTCCAACGACCGCCGCTCAGTGTCTGCAAGTGAATCGTCAAGCTCTGCAACCCGTTCTTCGTAGCGCTGTCGACGTCTGTCCAACGACTCCTGCTCTACATTACTGGCTAGCTCGGCATCGTTGGCTAGCACTACAACACGGTTGCCACCAGCGCGAACCAAACCACCATCTATGACGATCTGGAACGAATCGCCCTGCGCTCTCGCCACAGTAGCGAGGCAGACCTCAACCTCACCAACAAAGGGAGCGTGATGAGCGAGAAACGCTACATCCCCGAGGGCGGATCGAAGCGTGAGGCTTTCGACCTCCTCGTCTAGCAACACTAACTCAGGATTGGCGATTACTAAATTGAAGGTCTCCGTAGCCACTAGGCATCCATCTCTTTTGCACGAGCGAGTACATCCTCGATGCCGCCGGAGTTCAAAAAGGCCTGTTCAGGAACACCATCAAGGTCACCACGAACGATCGCCTCGAATGACTCGATGGTCTCGGCAATCGGAACATACTTACCCTTTGCACCTGTGAAGATCTCTGCGACGAAGAACGGCTGCGATAGGAAGCGCTGAATGCGTCGGGCTCGCGACACAGTCACCTTATCCTCCTCAGAGAGCTCATCGAGGCCCAAAATAGCGATGATATCCTGGAGCTCCTTGTAGCGCTGCAAGATCTGTTGGACACTACGGGCCACCTGATAGTGTCGTTCGCCAACGATGTGCGGTGCGAGGATATTCGATGTCGACGCGAGTGGATCGACGGCGGGATAAATTCCAAGGGAAGCAATCTGACGAGAGAGCTCCGTCGTCGCATCCAAGAAGGTGAAGGTCGTGAATGGCGCAGGATCGGTGTAGTCGTCAGCTGGCACATAGACGGCCTGCAGTGAGGTGATCGAACGACGCTTCGTCGAGGTGATTCGCTCCTGCAGGGCACCCATCTCGTCAGCGAGCGTGGGTTGGTAACCCACAGCCGAAGGCAGTCGACCTAAGAGTGCCGATACCTCGGAACCAGCTTGGACGAATCGGAAGATATTATCGATGAAAAGCAGTACGTCCTGATCTTTGACGTCGCGGAAGTACTCAGCCATCGTCAGTGCCGATAAAGCCACACGAAGACGAACACCTGGTGGCTCATCCATTTGACCATAGACAAGCGCCGCCTTTTCGATCACCCCTGACTCTTCCATCTCTAGAAGGAGGTCGGTGCCCTCTCGAGTACGTTCGCCAACGCCAGCGAAAACAGAGACGCCACCGTGTTGCTGTGCAACTCGGTTGATCATCTCCATGATCAGAACCGTCTTGCCGACTCCCGCACCACCGAATAGCCCAACCTTGCCACCCTGAACATAGGGCTCGAGGAGGTCGATAACCTTGATACCAGTCTCGAACATCTGAGCCTTAGGTTCTAGATCATCGAAGGGTGGCGGGTCACGATGGATCTCCCAATGATCATCGATGTCGATGAGCTCCCCTGCGTTCAACGGCTCACCAATAACGTTGAAGACGTGGCCAAGAACGCCAGATCCAACTGGAACCTTGATCCCATGTCCCAAGTCGGTGACCGCAGCCCCCCGACGCAATCCATCGGTAGGTCGAAGACAGATGCAGCGAACGCGACCATCACCAAGCTGACTGGCAACTTCGGCCATAATGATGACTGTATTGCCATCGATCTCCGCCTCCATCGAGACGGCCATGTTCACCTCAGGAATTGACTCAGGCGGGAACTCGACATCTACCACCGGCCCAGCGATGGACACGACTCGGCCGAGAGCCTTCGCCTGTGTTAGGTTCTCCTCGGTCGGCTTCTCTTCAGTCTCCATTGTTACCTTTCATCTCCACTCATGGCGTGGCTACCCTGTGCGAGTGCCTCCGCGCCACCAACTATTTCAGTAATCTCCGTGGTAATGGCGTCTTGGCGGACGCGGTTCATCGCCCTAGTTAGGTTACGAACCAACTCGGTTGCATTATCCGTCGCACTCTTCATAGCACGTTGCCTCGCTGCGTGCTCAGCCGCGGAGGCCTCAAGCAACAGTCCAAAAAATTCGGCCACCACCAACTGGTGTAGCGCGGTATCGATAACAGCCTCTAGCGAAGGTTCAGCCTCGAAATCGAAGTGAGCAACCGTCTCCGATCTGTTGTCGACCACTGAACTCGGGTCGACAGGAACAAGAATGGTCTCCTCGAGTCGCTGAACACCAAGCGAGTAAAACCGGTTCGAGATAACCACAACTCGAGCAATCTCACCAGCATCAACCCGCCTCATAACAGGTCCCATGATCGCATAGGCCTGATCTAGAGTCGGCAGATGGGTTACACCATTTATCTGAACATTACTGGATATACCTCGAAAGTGCAGGTAATTCTCGATCCTACGGCCAATACCAATGATCTCGATTGGTCCTTCGCTCTGCCGAACCTGCTCTTCGTATGCCCTGATAACTGAGCTATTGTAGCCGCCACACAATCCTCTATCAGAGGTTACCAATACCAAAACGGTCACCCCAGCCTGTACCTGAGTCAGCGGCGGGCGATAACTCGGGAGCGTAACCAGCAACTCTCGCGTCACCTCGGAGACCTCCCGAAAATAGGTCCTGGCCCCACCGATACGTCCAACCGCCTTAACGATACGCGACGCCGCGATAAGTTCCATGGCCTTCGTGATCTTCTTGGTCGAGTTCACACTCCTAATACGCCCGCGTAGCGCGCGCTCTTTACCACCCGGCACGAGAAACTAGCCCTGTCCAGAGGTGGCGAACCCACCAGCGAACGTATCGATTGCATCCTTGAGCGCCTGCTTGTCGGGCATCTTGCCGTTAGTCGTGATCTCATCCATCAACTCAGGATGACGCGCCTTCAGAAAGCCGATCATCTCTACCAAAAACTTAGTCACATCAGCAACAGGCAGTTCATCAAGCAGTCCATTAGTGCCGGCAAAAATACTAACTACCTGCTCAGCCACTGAAAGTGGTGCACCCTGGTCTTGCTTTAGCAACTCGGTAAGACGATAACCACGATCGAGCTGTGCCTGAGCATACTTATCTAGCTCAGAGCCAAAGGTAGCAAAAGCCTCGAGTTCGCGAAACTGGGCCAAGTCGAGCCGAAGACTACCGGACACCTCCTTCATCGCCTTGACCTGTGCGGCACCGCCAACACGCGATACAGAGGTCCCGACGTTGATGGCAGGACGGATACCGGAGTTGAACAGATCCGAATCAAGGAACACCTGACCATCGGTGATCGAGATCACGTTGGTGGGGATGTAGGCCGAGATATCACCAGCCTTGGTCTCGATGATTGGAAGCGCAGTTAGCGACCCTCCACCCAAGGCATCACCCAACTTCGCAGCACGCTCTAGAAGGCGAGAGTGGAGATAGAAGATGTCGCCCGGGTAGGCTTCGCGTCCCGGCGGACGGCGAAGAAGGAGTGAGAGCTGTCGGTAGGCATCGGCTTGCTTTGAGAGGTCATCGTAGACAATCAGAGCATGCTCGCCGTTCTCCATCCAGTGCTGACCCATCGCACACCCCGCGTACGGGGCAAGATACTTGAACGGTGCAGCCTCTGACGCCGCTGCTGCGACGATCACCGTGTACTCAAGCGCACCATGATCGCGCAAGGTGTCGACCACAGCAGCGATGGAGGTACCCTTCTGCCCAATAGCTACATAGATACACTTGACCCCTTGGCCGCGCTGATTTATGATGGTGTCTAGCGCTACCGTAGTCTTGCCAGTCTTGCGGTCACCGATGATAAGTTCACGCTGTCCTCGCCCGATAGGGGTCATGGCGTCAATCGCCTTGATGCCCGTTTGCAGCGGTTCGCCTACCGGCTTGCGCTGGACGATACCTGGTGCTTGAACCTCAAGCCGACGTTGGATATCGGATTCAATTGGTCCAAGACCATCAATTGGGCGACCGAGTGGGTCAACCACCCGTCCGAGAAGACCGTCACCAACTGGAACAGAGAGAATTTCGCCAGTCGACTTCACCAACTGTCCCTCAGAGATGCCCGATTCATCTCCTAGGACAACGACACCAATGGTGTCCTCCTCCAGGTTGAGGGCCAAGCCAACCGTGCCGTTCGCAAAGCGCAACACCTCGTTAACCGCCACGGAAGGGAGTCCCGAGACTGAGGCGATACCATCACCAAACTCGAGCACACGACCCACCTCTTCACCAGAGGTCGTCGTTGCGTATTCATGCAGCCGCCGCTGAATTACGTCAGCGATCTCTGACTTGTCAATTTTTAGCTCTACCGCCATCGTCTCTCCTTGTTATCGCCCCGCAAGTAGCTGCTGGGCCCTCTGTAGTTCTCGGGCAACGCTCACGTCATACACGCGATCGCCAACCACCGCGACCATTCCGCCTATCAACGACGAGTCAACCCTCCACTCGACGATCAACTCCCTATGGGTTCGCCGTTCAAGCGTCGAAGCGATCCTGGAACGATAGACGTCACTCGTCTCCCGAGCCATCGTGACCCTGGCAACCTCGCTCTCGACGAGTACCGAGCAATCAGCCACAATCCGCTCCAGAGACTCCGCGAGCGATCGGGGATTCGTCGTCGCAACCACCGCCCGAATCACCAAGACCGCCGAACTCGAGAGTCGGCTGGAAAAGAGATCCTCAACGATCTTCACTCGTTGCACCTCGCTACCACCAAGCCCAGAAAGGGCTCGGCGCAATCCAACGTCATCTGCCAGTAGTTGCAGGACGCTCAACAACTCATCCATCAGCTGCAAACGAGCATCGCGATCGAGCTCGATCATTATCGCCTGTGCGTAACCTCGCGAACGTGCCCCAGTCGCCGTCTCTATCCCGTCACCCAACAGATAGGAACTCTGAAGAACCTGATCAAGCGCTGCCAAGACCTCTGGGATGTCACCTGCAAACTCAGTCTCGATCACATACCCCACCAAGGCGACGATACGCGCATCTACGCGCTCCACCAGGAGCTCGTCGAGCACTGAGCGTCGAACCTCGGGTCGCAACCCACGGTCGATGAGCAGATCAGTGAGTTCAACCGACTCCTCCACCAGCGATACTACTGACGCCAGTTCTTCTCTCGCGTGCGCCAAATCGCCATCTTTGGCCAGTAGGTCTCGAATGGCTATGGCGAATCCACGGGTTCGCTCTCTCATGTCTACTCCGAATCCGCCTCCGCGAGGAACGACTCCACGAGCGGGTCCACCTCACTCGATGCAAGTTCATGTGCGAGAATACGAGTCGATAGCTCGATTGCCATCCCTGCCAACTCACCCCGGAGTTCGAGGACGAGCCGCGAGCGCTCCGCCGCAATCTGCAGCTGAGCCTGTTCGCGAACCAGTTGCGCCTCTCGCTGGGCCTCTGCCACCGCCTCTTGTCGCAGGGCCTCACCGGTTGCTCGCGCATCCTCGATGATTCGCTGACCCTCTTCTCGAGCACGGCTCAACTCCGCCCGTCGCTCCTCCGCAATACGCTCTGCATCGCGGCGAGCTGCCTCAGCCGCCTCAAGGTCATCGCGGATCTTATCGCTACGTTTTGCCATCATGGAGGCAACTGGCGGGAAGGCAAACTTAACCAACACAGCCAACAGAATGACAAACGAGATTACTGACCAAATTACCTCACCCGTAGAGGGCAAAATAGGGTTCGGTGACTGCGTGACTACTCCGAAAAGCACGAGGCTATTCCTTAACCGGTGTACTTCAAGAGGACAAAGACCACGAAGCCGATCAAGGCGAGTGCCTCAGCGAGCGCGAAACCCAAGAAGGCGAGCGACCGAACCGGTCCAGCAGTCTCCGGCTGTCTCGCAATCGCCGAGATCGCCTGGCCGAAGATAATTCCGATACCAATGCCAGGCCCGAGTGCAGCGAGGCCATACGCCAAGCCAGACCCAAGCTCCGCAAGGCCTTTTCGTAAGTTGACATTTGCCGCTACTGCGATAATTGTCGCCATCATGCTATGCATTAACTTGCTTTCCTCTCCATCTAAATATTCGATACCAACTCTTTAATGAGCATTTTTGCTCACGACGAACTTAGACAAACTCCTTAGTGCCCACCTCCCGAAGATTCGCCCAAGTAGACGGCGGTCAGGATGGTGAAAATAAAAGCTTGAAGAAATCCGACGAAGATCTCGTAGCCAGTCAACACAACAAGGGTAGCAGCCGGTAGCGGCAGCACGATCAGACCGATACTTCGAACGAACAGAGCCTCTGAAATAACTGCAAACGTCACCAACAGAAGATGGCCAGCGAGCATGTTACCGAACAAGCGGACTGCCAGAGCGAAGGGGCGAACTATAAAGGTTGACAACAACTCAATAGGAACTAGGAGGATTAAGAGAGCGACCGGCACTCCACTTGGTACGAGTGCCGACTTAAAATAACCGCCAAAACCTTGCTTCTTGATACCTACCACGATAAAGGTGACGTAGACGATCAAGGCTAGGGGGATAGTGACGCTAGTTCTGGCCGTCGCAGGCATCTGGATGAAGGGAATGACCTCGAACAGATTGTTGAAGAGGATGAAAAAGAAGAGTCCGGTAAGCCAGGGTACCCACGCTAGCCCCTCTTGACCCATCACGTCAATAACGACAGAGTTGGTGATGAAGTCGACCGCCGACTCCATGACGTTCTGGATGCCACGCGGGACTAGATTCTGGCGCCGTCCGGCGATGAAGAATAAGACCAATGTGATTGCCGTCGACAACAGCGTGAGAACCGCGATCTTGTTGAACATCAATGCGGAGCCACCAAAGGCGATCGGCTTCCAGTCCAAGAGCTCCGCGATAGGTGGGAAGTTTATGGCTGCGAAAATCATCGAACCAATCTCCAAGGTGCGAGTCCGTCATCGCCGAGTCGCCCTGATACCCTCCGCGCCTCGATAACCACGGCAGCAAGGTGACCGAGGATCACCACTAGACCAAAGACAACGAGATCCATCCATGATGCACGTGCCACAGGGATAATCGCCGCCGTGAGGACTCCAAGACCAACCAACAACGATATAAACGCCGCCGCCATCAGACCTGTCATCCCAAACTTGGCGCCTTCACGGAAGAACAACATCATGATGGCGAAGTTGACCGCCACCAGGGCTAATCCATAAAGTGATGACCACAAACCTCGATCACCGGCGATAGCCCACGAAACCGCTACTGCAACAGGTGCAACGATGAGCAAGCGAACAAGAAAACCCTTGGCGATACTCACCTCAGGCTGGGTAGACGCGCTAGACAAGCTACTTCTTCCTCCTCAGCCATGCATCCGCCTGGCGAACATCGTCTGAAAGCTCGAGATCGGATTCCAATAAACCTGAAACACCGCCCCTCTCTGGGCGACGGGTCTTGACCGGAATCGGGCTGCTGTCGAGCTCCGCCTTTGACCGATAGTACATAGAGAGAATAGATCCAACAACCCCGAAAACGGCTATCCCCACTCCCCATGCCCATGAGTGCGTCCACTGACCGACCACGACGGCTATCACGAGCGAGAGCACCATCGTCCCGAAGGACTCAATCATCTTGGCGATCGCCTCACTAAAACTCGATACCATACCACGGGCCACTGAACGGCTGTCCACGATCGAACCTCTTCCGAACCAAACCTAGAATACTCTACCAGCTATAGGCCAGCCCACTGTCATCCTGGCTAGAACAGTGGGACTCATCAATCAGTCCCAGCATCCTTGCGTCGGATTACCTGCATGGCTCGCCCACTTCGCGAATGTGTCCCCTTTAAATCAGGATGAAACAGGGTATATAGTAGCACTCCCACAGCTGCCACCGCAATCGGGAGTTCGAATCCGAGACCACTCACGTAGGTCGGAAGAAGCGCGAAGGCGGACAGAATAGCCGTCCATGCCCAGAGGATAGCCACCGATCGTCGTGGTCCGTGTCCCATCTCCATCAGGCGGTGATGAAGGTGCTTCTTGTCGGGCGTGGCGAAGCTGACATGGTGAGCGGTGCGACGTAACACAGAAAACACCAAGTCAGCCATTGGAACTCCAAGAATCACAAACGGAATCACCAACGGCGCAAAAAAGAAAAAGGTCTGGTCGGAGACGTTAGCAGTGCGCCCACCCACCACCGACGTACTAGCCGCCAGGAGCAGTCCAAGAAGCATCGCTCCTGTGTCTCCCATAAAAATCTTGGCAGGGTTCCAGTTGTGTGGCAAGAAGCCAACACAGACCCCAAGCACCGCAAACGCAATAATCGGGCCAATGGAGGAACTTGGGAGTTGCCCAAGCGCCTCTAGTCGTAGCGAGTAAAGGCCAAAAGCAAGCGACGCGATCGCCACTATCCCCGAAGCAAGGCCATCAAGTCCATCAATGAGATTGATCGCATTCTCCATCGCTATAACCCAGATAGCAGTGAGCAACGGGGTAAGCGAGTTCGAGAGAACCACTATACCTGCGAATGGCACCTTGAACCAGAACATAGTCACGCCAAAGATCCAAAGCAAAGAGGCCGAAAGCACTTGACCAGCTACCTTTGCCGGTGCTGACAGGTTCCAGACATCGTCGACCACACCTATGCCGGTGATGGCAATCGCAGCAAGAAGTACTCCAGTAGGTTCAGAGGAGTCAATAAACACTGGTCGAAAGGAATGCATCAGGCTGCCCACACCGATGGCGGCCGCAAAACCCACCAGCATGCCAATGCCACCCAAGGTTGGCGTTGGCTTAAGATGGGCCATGCGTCCACCCGGCTGAACCACCTGATTCGTCCGGAAGGCGAGCCATCTGACCAGAGGCACAACCAAGAAAGTAACGACAGCAGCGACCAGCGCCACCAGGACGTATTGCACGCTACCTCTCGGATGGCGGAGGGAACGAACGGCAAAGATCAGCGACTTCGCGTCGAACCTCCTGGCAAGTCTGGTCATCATCGGTACGCAAGACTCGAGAGATCAAGGATGCGACCGTCTTCATCTGGTCAGTAGACATGCCCGCAGTGGTCATGGCGGCGGTACCGAGACGCAGCCCGCTGGTGACAAACGGAGAGCGTGGATCGAATGGAATCTGATTTCTATTGCAGGTTATGCCACTACGATCGAGTCTCACCTGCGCGGTTCGCCCATCGAGCTCGGCGTCAAAATCTCGCAAGTCAACAAGCATAAGATGCACGTCGGTGCCGCCAGAAACTATGCGAAAACCCTCTGCGCTAAGAGAATCTGCAAGCACACGGGCGTTATCGACCACCCGTTGACCATACTGACGAAAGTCGGGGTCCATAGCCTCTCCAAAGGCGACTGCTTTCGCGGCAATCGCATGCTCCAGAGGACCACCTTGTAACCCTGGGAAGATCGCCTTGTCCAGACTCTTTCCAAGATCCTCGTGCGCGATGATGGCAGCACCGCGAGGGCCTCGCAAGGTCTTGTGGGTCGTAAAGGTAACCACATCAGCACCGCGCCCTCCTGACCGTGTGAATAGAGGGTTGGGATAGACGCCGGCAGCTATCAATCCCGCTACATGAGCTGCGTCGAATAGCACCAATGCGCCGACCTCGTCGGCGATCTCCCGAACTGGATCGACCTCGATAATACGTGAGTAGGCGGTTGCACCAATGACGATCAGCTTTGGTCGTTGTTCCAACGCCAGCTGGTGCATCTGATCGAGATCAAGCCACTCTCGGTTCGGATCTGATTCACGAACGCCATAGGAGATAAAATCATATATCTGCCCCGAGAAGTTGACTGGAGAGCCATGAGTGAGGTGTCCTCCTTGATCTAGGCGCATGGCTAGCACGCGATCTCTAGGCTCAAGCAAAGCCAAGTAGGCGCCTGCATTAGCGTTAGCGCCGGCGTGTGGCTGCACGTTCGCATAAGGCGCCCCAAACAGCTGCTTGCAACGCTCGATAGCCAGCGTCTCAACCTGGTCAATAATCTGGTTGCCACCGTAGTAACGCCGGCTCGGATAACCTTCTGCATACTTATTAGTCAGGACGCTGCCAGTCGCCTCCATCACCGCGCGAGATGCAAAGTTCTCGGAGGCGATCAGCTGGAGGGTAGTTCGCTGACGCTCCTGCTCCTCCTCGATAAGCCGTGCGACCTCAGGATCCTGTCTTTGGAGCAACTCAGGTGAACTCAACAGGGAACCCCCTTTTCGAATCATCGACCCCGCACATCACCGAATCGATACCACTGAGTGTAGAGGAAGGCAACTCGAAAACTTGCCTGCATGGTATCGCCATCGACAGCCAGCTCGACTCAGTTGGTCGACCTATCGAGGGGCAGTAGCTCTGGAAGTCGGCCAAGCAGCGTGTCATAGCTCAACTGCCCTTCTCGCACCATCGTCGGCGGTTCGGACGTCAAGTCGATCACGGTTGATCCAACAGCTCCAACACTGCCATAATCAACGGCCAGGGTGAGCCCAGTAGCTCCTATCCCACCACCATCTATGGTCTCGGTCAGCGAGGTGATGACTGCTACTATCTCGGTTGGGGTTGGCATACCATGTCGATTGGCCGACGAAGCCGCAAGCGGGAGGTCGAGACACATCTCTCGCAGCCAATCCAGGGCGGGAACCCTGAAGGCCACCGTTCCCTTAAGTGGGTTGACCGCCCTACCAAGCGGATCATCGGTCTCCACAATGACCGATAGTGGTCCGGGCCAAAGGTCGACAATCGACTCCAACGACCTCAAAACGGCGGATGTAACGAGCCGCCTTGCTGTCGCCACACTATCGATCAAGACAGGCGGCGGTGTGGCACTACTACGTCCCTTAATTTTGGCAATTCGGGCCACAGCCTCGGCATCTCGTGCGTTAGCCAGAAGACCAAAGACGGTGTCAGTCGGGCAAATAATACAATGTCCAGCGTTGAGTTCGGATCTAACCCAGGCGATGGAGGCAGCCTTCTCGCGTTCAAAGATACGACCAGTGCGAAGATCAAAGACCCGCACCAGCGGTGGAGGCGTCGTCATCGCCGTGCTACCACGAATCGATCTCTGCCCACCAAGTCCTGCTTCACGCTAACATCATCGAAACCTGCCGCCACCGCGATCCGTTGCACATCGCTGCCCTGTGATGCACCTATCTCTACCACGATCGCACCGTGTCCCTCCTCTAAGTATCGGTGGGCCTTACCAAAGATGACCTGATAGCATTCGAGACCAGTCGAACCCGCCACCAAAGCACCGGGTGGCTCCCAATCCCGGACTACCGGATCGAGTTTGAGCCACTCATCCTCCGCTATATAGGGGGGATTCGAACAGATCAATCTGAACCGCTCGTCAGAATCCACCGCCTCCCACCAGTCCCCCAGTCTGAGCGTGACCCTGTCATCAAGTCCGTGATTGACAAGATTCATCTCCGCCAGCGCCAACGCGTCCGCAGATGAGTCCGTAGCCACCACCAAAAGATCGGGGCACTCAAAGGCTAACGAAGCCGCAATAGCACCACTCCCTGTGCCCAACTCCAGAACCTTGCCTGAACGGTTATCTCCCAGCTCGGTCAGGATGAGATCAACGATGAGTTCAGTCTCTGGACGAGGTATGAGTGCTCGGTCATCTACATGCAACTCCAACCACCTAAACTGCCAACTGCCAAGTACATATTGGAGCGGTTCACCAGCGTCAAGCCGTCGCCGATAACCGGCAAGAATGGCTGATTTCGAGCCTCCATGGCGGCCCACCTCCTCGTTGGCGGCCCGCTCTAACCAACGCTGCGCCACGCTAGCAGCGTAAAAGCTAGCACCCTCCGTGCGAGCTCCTGGAGTATCAGCGAGCATCGTCCTGGTCTAACAACTGCCGCGATCTCTCATCCTGGATTAGCGCATCAGAGATCTCAAGCAGGTCTCCCATCAGAATCTGGTCAAGGCGGTAGAGTGTCAACTTGATCCGATGGTCGGTAACCCGGTTCTCCTTGAAGTTATAGGTGCGGATCTTCTCGGATCGTCCACCACCGCCGACCTGAGACTTGCGCGTTCGCGAGAGTTCCTCATTCACACGATCCTGTTCCGCCTTCAATAGCCGCGCACGTAATACCTGCAACGCCTTAGCGCGGTTTTGTATCTGGCTCTTCTCGTCCTGCATCGCGACGACGATCCCGGTGGGAATATGGGTAATCCTGACCGCCGAATCAGTGGTGTTGACCGACTGCCCACCTGGGCCAGTGGACCGATAAACATCTATACGCAGATCATTCGGGTCGATCTGGACCTCAACCTCATCTGCCTCTGGCAGTACCGTCACTGTCGCAGAGGATGTATGAACCCTACCCTGCGTCTCGGTCACGGGTACGCGTTGTACCCTGTGAGGTCCCGCTTCGTGCTTCAAACGCCGCCACGCGTCCTCACCCTTGACCAATAGAGACGCGAAGTTGTAACCGCCATGATCAGATGGATCAGCCGCCAGCATCTCAACTCGCCAACCCATCTTGTCGCCAAATCGTTGGAACATTTCAGTGAGGTCCTTAGCAAAGAGATTCGCCTCCTCCCCACCCTCAGCTCCCCGAATCTCAAGGATTACATTACGACCATCGTTCGGGTCTTGGGGTAGCAGGAGGATCTCCAGCTCATCGGTCTTCGCTGCCAATGCAGACTCGAGCGTCGAAATCTCATCCGCCCATAGCGACCGTTCGTCGGCTGGCGCGGCCTGGTAAAACTCAGTAGCTGCCGAGAGATCCTCCTGGAGTTGATCGATATCACGTAGAGTAGCTACAATCTCTTCGAGCGCCTTGTGGCGTCGCGCAACCTCACGAGCGCGATGCTGATCCTGAAATAACTTAGGATCCGACATCTCCTCGACGCTGCGTTGGTACTCGAGCTCGAACTTTTCCAGACGCCCATCAGCCACCGGTTAGCTCCTTGACCTCGATCGAATATGGAATGCATACCAGCCTAGCCAGCTCAGCGAAGATACTCAATGGTTCCTGGTCAAGGACGTAGACTACCTGGCTCGCCTCTCCCTCGGGTTGGCAAAGCACAGCCGTCTCTACAATCAACCAGAGATCAAGCGCACTGCCAAAGCCATAGAAGGTTCCCCCGCCACTCGCGTAGGCACGCGCCCGAGCCTGTCCCACCTCACCATATTCGAGCGGAATAATGCCAGCTCGATGGGGGATGTACAATGAACGCAGCAGTCGGCCCACCGCCACTCGAGAGAAGTCATAACGTCCACTCCGTTTCAACCTCGAAGCGACGAGCGTCTCCACAATCTCGTGCGCAAACGAGAGCAGCGCCTCAGAGGTCATCGCAGTCTCTCGAGCCATCGCCTGATCTCGGGGGTCGACACCCACTACCAACGCCTCCCCCACCATGCCCAGGACAGGAATACCCAGATATTCGGCGAAGAATGAGTCTCTATAGCAAACGTATTCAGGGCTAGCCAACGATCCAAAGACTTGATCCACAAGTCGCTGAAATGGGCCCGGGATCCCTTGGACGGGAACCGGTTCCAAGGCTGGTCGCGAACTCAGCGGCGAGATCTCCACACCATCTAAGACGAGTAGCTCAATCGTTGGGTCGGCCCAGGAGAAGGCTAGCTGCAGATCCTCGACCTTTAGCAACAGCTGGGAGCGATGACTGGCTAAGCTCGTCGGCAGCACGACGCTACATGCAAGATCCGGATAATCCCGACGAAGCAAGATAAGTTGTCCTAGGATCTCATCCATAGGTTCAAACCGAGAACCCACAGCAGGGACAGGCCAAGTGACGATGGTGTCAGCCGTGCGACCGATCCACCAATCATCCCTGACCTGCTCCATCATCTCGAGCTCACCGAATCTTTGTTTGACCGCCGTCTCAAGAAGTGGCTGCATTGAACTCAAGGCTCAAGACATCTAGTTATTGGGCTCGATTCTTCGAGCGGTCACCGTAACGACGCTGGAAACGCTCCACACGACCACCGGTATCCACCAGCTTCTGACGACCGGTGTAGAACGGGTGGCACTCATTGCACAACTCGATATGGAGGTCGGTCTTGGTTGATCGAGTCACGAAGGTGTTCCCACAAGAGCAATGTACCGTCGCTGTCACATACTCTGGATGTATATCGCTTTTCATACTTCTGTCCTATCTTTTCGCTGACGCTTCGTCTGTAGCGAAGCTCTATTACCTAATGGAGGGTGCGGCTAACTCTATGAGCAACCGACCGATCCACTCCAAACAACCCAAACTGGAACTCCAGCACACGCACCCTAGCTCAAAATCGTCGGCTGTGGCGCACCAACTTCAAGGTTGGGCCCCGACTAGGTTCTCCAAGCTGTTGGCGACTGTGCAAGCACCGCCGGTAAGCCTAGCACCCTCTCTAGGAGAATCAAGAACGCAAAGACCGGCGGTTACATTCCCGAACTACGTGCTATCTCCGCAAGAAACTCCGCATTAGAGCGAGTACTGCGAACCTTATCGAGCAACAGCTCAAGTCCAGCCGCAGCCGTCCCGTCCTGTGTAATCGCGTTTAGCACTCGTCGGAGCTTCCAAATTTGATTGAGATGATCCCGAGAGAACAGAAGCTCCTCGTGGCGCGTCGACGACCCATTGACGTCAACTGCAGGATACAACCGGCGCTCAGACAGACGACGATCGAGCTTGAGCTCCATATTGCCAGTCCCCTTCACCTCCTCGAAGATTACCTCATCCATCTTGGATCCGTTCTCCACCAAGGCGGTGGCAAGAATGGTGAGTGAGCCACCCTCTTCAATGTTGCGAGCCGCGCCAAAGAACTTCTTGGGTGGGTAAAGAGCTCCAGAATCGATTCCACCAGACATGATCCTTCCGCTCGCTGGCTGCGCCAAGTTATAGGCACGAGCTAGACGGGTGATCCCGTCGAGGATAACCACAACATCCCGGCCCAACTCGACCATGCGTTTTGCCCGCTCGATCGTGAGCTCGGCCACCTGCGTATGTTCTTCCGCTGGTCGATCGAAGGTGGAGGCGATCACTTCACCCTTTACCGATCGACGAAAATCGGTAACCTCTTCTGGGCGTTCATCTACTAGCAGGACAATTAGTGCGACATCTGGGTTATTACGCTCGATCGCATTCGCAATATCCTTCATGATCGTGGTCTTTCCGGCCTTGGGGGGTGAGACGATTAGTCCACGTTGACCCTTCCCGATCGGAGCGATCAAATCGATAATTCTTGGCGTAATATTTGTTGGGTCAGTGCTTGTCTCAAGCGTGAGGCGTTCGTTGGGGAACAGCGGGGTCAAGTCCTCAAATCGGCGGCGAGCCTTTGCTGTCTCCACGTCTAGACCAGTGACTGTATCCACCCTAGAGAGAGCGGGATACTTCTCAGTCGAACCCGCTGGACGAGCTCCACCGACCACAATGTCCCCACGCCTCAGGCTCATTCTTCGCGCCAACGAGGCAGGTACGTACACGTCCTCCTTCGATGACAAGTACCCTTTGGTGCGTAGAAAGCCGTAGCCATCATCACGCAAGTCAAGAACACCCTGGACGGTAACTAACTCTACACTCTGCTGATTATCCGTACTCTCCGGTCGATCACTTCTCTCTTTTCCACGCCTACTTCGGCGAGACCGACGCGAAGCGCCATCCTCACTGCGAGCGAGGGCAGAAGCCTGCGACTCCTCTGGCTGCGAACGGTTGCTGGCACGCTCAGCGGGATTCACAGTGATCGGTGGGATCAGCGTCGCAAGACCGCCGCGAGATCCATCCGTTCGCCTAGATTCCGACGAACCATTGGCCTGCGAACGCCCATCACCTTCACTTCGTTGAGAGCGCTGGGATCCAGATTGGGAGTGTGAACCCTCCCTTGAGCCTTCCAACCCACCGCGATCAGAGACCACCTGCTCTCGTTGTTCACTCGACGTTGGGTTGGTGGAATCATTGGTTTGATCGAGCTGACGTGAACCATTCGTACTGGCAGCGTTCGACTCGGGTGCATCAGACGACAGACGCGACCGACCACTCCCGGCGGACGTTGAATGCTCAGATGCATCAACATGGTTAACATCGCTAGCTCCGTTTGAGCTACCATGTGACTCAATCATCGATATCAAGTCAGCCTTCCTGAGCCGAGCAGACACCTTCAGATCGAGTTGACGAGCAAGAGTCATAAGCGCCTCTTTGTCGAGCGACTCAAGCGCACCAGACGTTACGTCCATCAGTTCTTTCCCTTCTTTGCCAAGGATCTTGGCAGATGCAATGACGAGGAATCTATCAGTGGTTAGTAACCAAAATCACAGACCAATAGCCTCTGCCACTTCTTTCATTGACGTGCCCACTACCTTCGGAACCTGCACTTGGGATACCGCAGTATCTGGATCCTTCAATCCATTCCCAGTCAACACGCACACAACCGACGAACCAGGAACAACTGGGGTTTTGAGAAGTCCAGCGACTGAAGCTGCTGAGGCCGGTTCACAGAATACTGCCTCGTCTCTCGCTAAGAGTATATAGGCGCTCAGAATCTCTTCGTCGGTTACCGCGGTAATTGCGCCCCCAGACTCATCCCGAGCCTCTAATGCCAGAGACCAGCTCGCCGGGTTGCCGATACGGATCGCTGTTGCGATCGTCTCCGGGTCAGATACTACGGCGCCCCTCACGATGGGTGCAGCACCAGCCGCTTGAACTCCAAACATCCTGGGTCTTCTCTCCGCAAGTCCGGCCTCATAGTACTCTCGATAACCGAGCCAATAGGCACTGATGTTGCCTGCGTTACCAACCGGAATGAACTGGGCATCGGGTGCGAACCCGAGTTCATCAATCACCTCAAAAGCACCAGTCTTTTGTCCTTGCAAACGATCTGGGTTTATAGAGTTCACGATGGTCAACGGATGCGCATCCGCCAGATCACGAACCAGCCGCAGACCCTCGTCAAAATTGCCATCGATCTGGATCACCTTTGCTCCATACACCAGTGCTTGCGCCAATTTTCCAAGGGCGATATGACCCGAGGGTATTAGCACAACCGCATCAATGCCGGCCGCGGCAGCATAGGCGGCGGCACTAGCCGAGGTGTTGCCGGTAGAGGCGCAGATAATAGTAGTACTGCCCTCAGAAACTGCCTTCGAAACCGCCATCGTCATCCCACGATCCTTGAAGGAACCAGTAGGATTCATTCCCTCCAATTTTAGGTATACCTCAGCTCCAACTCGCTCTGAAAGCCGAGGAGCAAAGCGGAGCGGTGTTCCTCCTTCCCCGAGGCTTACGGCACGCGTACTCGGGTCAATCGGCAGAAAAGACCGATAGCGTTCAATGATGCCGGGCCAACGCTCTTTCTTCATGCTTTCCCTCCTCACTCAAGCACTCGCAGCAGCTTGTGTGATCGTTCAATAACATCGAGATCGGCCAGTTCAGCCATCGTCGCCTTGATCGCCGAGAGGCGGGTACGATGCGTCAGAAAGACCAGGTGCGCTAATTCGCCATCAAGTTCGTCCTGTTCCATACGAGCGATTGAGACTAAGTGATGACCGAAGACCTCGCTCACCTGCGACAACACACCTGGAGCGTCTGCCACATCCACAGAGAGTGCGAAAACCGCATCGATTGAGGAGTCCTCCACAAATCGCGTATCTGTCACCATACTCATAGATGCCCGAGTCGAAGTTCGCAAGTTCTTAATTGCGTCGATAATATCAGCCAAAACGGCTGATGCCGTCGGTAAACCTCCTGCTCCAGGACCGGAGAACATCAGTTGGCCGACCGCCGATCCCTCTACAAAAACCGCGTTAAAGGAGCCGCGAACACTCGCAAGAGGGTGAGTCGACATCACGATTGCAGGAAATACCTCGACGCGAATAGGAGCGTCCGGGTCGTCGATATCGCGCTCCGCCTGTGCAAGCAACTTGATCACCCCACCGCTGCGCTCAGCAAAATCAAAGTCCGAAGGCGTGATCCCCCAGATTCCATCCACGTTTACGTCCTCGACATCAACGTGGCTCCCAAAAGCAATGCTCGCTATGATAGCAAGCTTTGATGCAGCATCCCTGCCGGAGAGATCGCCAGAGGGGTCAGCCTCTGCGTATCCGAGCTGCTGAGCCTCTGCGAGCGCAGTATCAAGCGAGATATGTTCCTCCTGCATCTTGGTGAGAATGTAATTTGTAGTGCCATTGACGATACCTACAATTCGAGAGAGGCGCTCACCAAACAGGGAGACTCGCAGAGCCCGAATGAGCGGGATACCACCAGCAACTGCAGCCTCAAAAAAAATATCTCGACTCGCAGCCTCAGCCGCGAGTTCAAGCTCGAGAAAATGAGTACTAAGGATCTCTTTGTTGGCAGTCACTACCGACTTCTTTGCACCGAGCGCGGCTCGGATAGCTCCAAGCGCGAAATCGCCAGGACCCAGAAGCTCTACCACCAACCCAATCTCACCGTCATCTATCACGTCACTCAACTGCGTGGTCAAGAGGTCTTTAGAGATCGGCGCCACTCGCTCCTTCTCGGGATCACGCACAAGAATTCTGCCAATCTCGAGAGGTTCCCCCAGGAGACGTGCCAGTCGATCTCCCTCCTGATCTAGGAGGGCAACAAGTGCGCCGCCTACGGTTCCACAGCCAAGCAAGCCAATCTTCAACCATCTACCTCCAGACGGAATAGGTCATCTATCGTCTCCCGACGCGCTATCAGTCTCGCCTGTCCATGACCAACCAAAACGACAGCAGGTCGCGGAAGCTTGTTGTAGTTCGATCCCATCGCATAGCCGTAGGCCCCAGTCACCGGCGTCATGACTAGCTCCCCAACCTGCAAGTCGGTCGGTAACCGAGCCTCACGTACCAGGACATCTCCTGATTCGCAATGCTTGCCAACAAGTGCGACGGTCATATCGTGCGGATCGAAAAGTCGAGAAGACGTAAAGGCCTCATAGCCACTCCCGTAGAGTACTGGACGTGGGTTATCACTCATGCCCCCATCTACCGCAACATAGGTACGTACCCCGGGAATCTCCTTGATGACCCCTACGGTGTAGACGGTTACAGCAGCAGCCGCCACGATTGCACGCCCTGGTTCGATAAAAGTCTGCTGATCACGCATCCCATGTGCTACGAACGCTTCACGGAGCCAACTCGTCCATTCACCAATCGTGGGTACGCGTTCGTCTCGAAGGTACCCTACGCCAAACCCGCCGCCAATACATAGCTCCTCGACGCCCTCATCCTTGGCGAGCGTGACCATCACGTCTATAGCGTCGCGAAAGGAGCCGAGCGCAAACACCTGAGAACCAATGTGACAGTGCAGACCAGACAGCATCAGGTGAGAGCTCGCCTTGACTCTCGCGATCGCCCGATGGGCGTCACCGTTAGCAAGATTGAAGCCGAACTTTGAATCCTGCTGGCCAGTGCGTACGTAGGCATGCGTATGCGCCTCGATGCCTGGTGTGATCCGAAGCCACACGCTCGCAGACCCTCCCAAGTAGTCGAGCCTATCAATCTCGTCGAACGAGTCAACCACGATCCTGCCAACTTTGGCATCGATGGCCATGCGCAGCTCATCAAAGGACTTGTTGTTGCCGTGGAGGATCACACGCTTCGGTTGTACTCCGCCACGCAAGCCAGCCTCCAACTCCCCTTGAGAGGCCGCATCCCACCACAAACCCTCTTCGCTGATAAGTCGTGCCATCGCAACGGAGGGGAACGCCTTAGACGCATAGATCACCCGACCCCCTCCAAAACCCTCGGTCGCCTCGCGCATGCGTGTTCGGAGATGGTTCTCGTCATAGATAAAAAGTGGACTCCCGTACTGTCTCACGAGTTCACTGACCCTCATCCCACCAATAATGAGTTCCCCTAGCGCATCCACCGCGGCCGTGTGTGGAGCAAGATGGTCAGGAAGAACCCCCAGATCTCCCAACTTACATCTCCTCGAGAGGTACGACTCCGAGGAGACCGAGTGCGGTAGCGATTGCGAGTTGAGCTGCTCTAGCAAGCATCAGTCTGCCATCACGCTCGATCGGCGCCGCGGTCAACACCGGACAATCATGATAGAAGCCGTGGAAATCTGAGGCGGTCTGCATAAGCCAACCCACAACCTTGTGAGGTGCACGTTCCACAGCCGCGCGCACTATCACCGACTCAAGTCTTATCAGATCCTTCATGAGTGCCGCCTCACGTGGATGGGTCAGAGTTGCCAACGATTGTGTAGAGACGTCTTCAACTCGCACGCCTTGATTCTCTGCGTTGCGCAATAATGCTGCAATCCGAGCATGGGCATACTGGATGTAGAAGACTGGATTCTCCATCGATTGCGATTTCGCCTGGGCGAGATCGATCTGAGAAGCGCGATCGATGGAGCTTGACAGGATAAGAAGACGAGTGGCATCACGCCCTAGCTCCTGGACAAGCCAGTCGAGTGGAATTGCGGTGCCAGCCCGCTTCGAGAACTTGACCGCCTGCCCTTGCTCGAGCAACGACACCATCTGGCCGAGCTTGATCTCCAAGCGACTCTCGTCGATGCCAAGAGCTCGGATGGCAGCCATCATTGAGGCGACCTGGCCGTGATGATCGGCCCCAAATACGTCGATCACCAAGGAGTAATCTCGAACAACGAGCTTGTTGTAATGGTAGGCGATATCTCCTGCGAGGTAGGTAAAGTCACCGTTTGATTTGCGCATCACTCGGTCGCGAGTGTCGCCAAAGCGTTCGGAAGCAAACCAAAGGGCACCGTCATGGTCGTAGATGGCACCTCGCTCCTCGAGCTTGGCAACCACATCAGCCACATCACCCGACTCCTCGATAGAAGCCTGTGAAAACCAGCTGTCCATCTCAATTCCTAGGTGTCCAAGCGTGACTCGAATGAGCTCAAGGATGATAGGTACCGCCCAACTCCCGGCCTCCACGACGTCATCTGAACCTTTGTACCTACCAGCGAGGTCGGAGATATACGCACCTTGATAACCGCCTTCTGGAACCTCATCACCGTTGCGCACCGCTATGATCGAGGCTCCGAGCTGCCTGATCTGTCCACCGGTATCGTTGACGTAATACTCCTTGGTGACCCGATAGTTCACGAATTCGAGCAGTCGACTTAATGCATCACCGTAGGTCGCTAGCCAACCGTTGCCGACGTGCAGTGGGCCGGTTGGATTTGCCGAAACGAACTCCACTTGCACGGTTGCTCCATGTCCCAAATCGGGTCGCAGGTACTCATTGCCGCCCGCAAGAAGAGCGGCAATCTCACCAGAAAGCGCGAGAGGAGTGATCCAAAAATTCAAGAAACCAGGTCCGGCGATATCGATCCGGTCGATCATCGACTCGCCGCGCAGTCGGTCTGCGAGAAGTTCAGCTACCCTTCGAGGCTGCTGCCCTACCTGCTTAGCGAGTACCAGTGCTGCATTAGTGGCGTAGTCTCCGTGTTCGGGCGATGACGGCTCGTCCACTGTGACCGCCTTGAAAGTCGTCGGATCAGCTCGCAAGGTATCAAAACTATCCTGAGCAGCGGTATGCACCAACGCTAACAGCCGGTCTGCGATCGCCACCGTCGACTCCTTCACTACTCGAATACAGACATCCCTCGGGACGAAGAGCTTTGAGCAAAGCATATCAGCGCCACCAGCAGAAACGACGCTTTCGCCGCCCTGAAGGCTGGATAACGCTAGACTCGGCTACGCCTCAGTGAGCCCCCGTAGCTCAGGGGATAGAGCACCGGCCTCCGGAGCCGGGTGCGTAGGTTCGAATCCTACCGGGGGCGCTTGGTGCGCCGACGTCATCCGACTGCGGAGCCACGAAACTTGATCTGTGGAGTTCACCTATCCGCAGTCGTAGCTACAAGCCTAGTAGTACGCTCTTCTTTCGTTGAGTTAAGCCCTTGCCAGAGCCATAGATCCAACAACGGCTGAGCCGCGAGAACTTGCCGTTCTTTGTATGTACACCCAGTTAGGAGTCTTCGTCTACCAACTAAGCTTCTAATCGGAAATTTTGTCAATGTCCCATGACGTGTGCCTACCGCATCAGCACCAAGCACCGTTGGTAAGTCACGTAACCGGAGGTGAGATGAGTGTAGCCATCGAGGTTCGCAACCTCCACAAGACATTCAGGGGCGGCGTAACTGCACTCGAAGACGTCAGCTTTCAAGTACAGTCAGGCACCGTCTTTGGCCTTCTGGGACCCAACGGCGCAGGAAAAACAACGATCGTGCGTATTCTTACCACCATCATCATGCCCGACTCAGGCCTAGCAACCATCATGGGGGTCGACGTGACCAAGTCTGCCCAACAGGTCCGAGAGCACCTTGGCCTAGCAGGACAAGCGGCTGCGGTCGATGAACGACTCACTGCCGAAGAGAACCTATTCATGATAGGACGTCTTAATCATCTTCCCAAACCAGTCGCGCGTGCTCGAAGTACTGAACTCCTTCATGACTTTGGCCTTGAGTACGCAGCCAAACGCGTTCTTAGCACCTATTCAGGTGGAATGCGGCGACGGCTCGACCTTGCTGCAGCGTTGGTGGCACAACCTCCCGTCCTCTTTCTCGATGAACCAACTACAGGTCTTGATCCAAAAAGCCGCAATGACCTATGGGAGATCATCGAAAAACTTCTGGCAGACGGAACGACCGTCCTTCTAACCACCCAGTACCTAGAGGAGGCAGATAGGCTAGCCTCACGGATCGCCGTCGTCGATCATGGCTTAGTAATCGCCGAGGGTACACCCAACGAACTCAAGGCGGGTTTCGGAGCCACAGTGCTCGAACTCTCCTTCCAAGATGAAACAATCGCCATCAAAGCCAAAGAGGCGGCCGCAAACTTAGCATCGGCCCCGATCCAGCAGGTCGAGAATCGGCTCGAACTCCCAGTCGCAGACGGAGCGGCCACAACCGCCCTTGTGCTCGGACGCCTCCTTAGCGAGAAGATCAGCCCAACGAAGATTAACCTTCGCGAACCGAGCCTCGACGACGTCTTCTTGGCGCTAACCGATCAACCTGCCACCGTAGCACCAGGGGAGAGATAACAACCATGGCACTCGCAGAGCTAACTACCCAACCACACCGTTCCCGGCTTTACTGGATGGCAGCTGATGCCATCACCATCACCAAACGTAACCTGCTCAATTATGTACGCATACCTCAATCGCTCGTCTTTTCCACTATTCAGCCAGTGATGTTCGTTCTCTTATTCCGTTACGTCTTTGGGGGTGCAATCGGTTCTGAAACCTCCAGACTCGGCATAACCTACGTCAACTACCTAATGCCCGGAATCTTCATCCAAACCATCGCCTTTGGTTCCGTGCAGACCGGTGTCGGCCTGGCCGAAGACCTCCAAAAGGGAATTATCGAGCGTTTTCACGCCTTGCCCATGACTCGATCAGCAGTGCTTGCTGGGAGGACCATTGCAGATCTCATCCGCAACATAGTGGTTATCATAATAATGGTGATCGTTGGATTCCTTGTGGGATTCCGAATTGGAACGAATCTAGGAGAATTTCTTGCAGGGATAGGCATCGCACTTCTCTTTGCCTACGCACTCTCCTGGTTTTTTGCATTGATCGGACTCGCTGCACCCAACAGCGAGACGGCGCAGGTGATGGCCTTCCCGCTGTTATTTCCACTCACCTTCGCGTCATCAGCCTTCGTACCGGTGCAGACGATGCCCTCATGGTTGCGTGGATTCGCTAATCATCAGCCGTTGAGCGTAGCCGTCAACGCAACTCGAAGTCTCATGGATGGCCCCATAGCAGCGCATGCAGCAGGTTCATCAACTGGCGCCCTCGCCATCACTGCTATCATCTGGTGCGTCGGGCTCTTGATCATCATGGTTCCGCTGTCGGTCAATATCTACCGTCGGCGCGTTTAGGGATTTAGCCGCCGCTCCAAAATACATATACATTTATATGCACCTCTTTTGTCTTCGCTCTCCAGCCGCCTTTGAGTGTTCTGCCCCATCCACAGGGACAGAACTAGGGCGAGTCGGTGGTTGGCCACCTCCCACGTCCAACTTGGGTTGTCGTAGTATGCTTGGAGTCCTGCCGTGAGCGGTAGCTCCGTCTTCAACACACGTACCTCGGACACCGTTGCCGGTGGTCCCCAAAGGGACGATACGTGCTCCAACTCGGCTTTCCAGTCGGCGTAGGAACCTCTCATCAAGGATCTTCTTCACTTCCCTATAGGGAGTGAACCGGTTGATCTCGCGATCTTCGATCCTGTTGAGTAGGTTCATGGCAGCTACGTGATCCACATCGCCCTGCCAGTTGCAATCCCAATAGGGATTGCGACAGTGAAACACATCCCCGTGTCGGTTGCCACTATGGACATACCCACACGTTGGATCGGGACATGTTTGGCTGCTGTAGGCCGCGTTGACCGTTTTAATGCCGGAACCTCCGACATAGGCATGTACCGTAATGCGTTCTTGGTTCTCGTTCCTTGCCCATGATGAGCAGAGTCGAGAGATGTTCTTAGACCTGGCCTTACCTTGCAAGCGAGAGAGGTCTTCGATGATGATCTCTCTTGGCCGTTGTGATGGAAGTTGGGGAACTCGTTTCTTAGCTCTGGTCCGGTTCCCTTCCCCGTAGACCACCTCCTTGATCGCAGCGCCGGAAATGGTCTTGAGCTGCGCTCTTGCACGTCTCGTGCGAGCCTGCTGCTTCTTTGTACCCAAGTTGTTGCGTGCGATGTGCTTGGTTCGCCTAGAGCCAGCATCTCTCTTTGATAGAGCGTGAAGTCTGTTCCTTGCTTTGCCGGTCTTGTTCCGGCGCTCGGCCATAGACCTAAGCGCTGGACCGTATTCCTTGCCGTGATGGACTCCCGAGCTATCAGTACAGACCTCGGTGATTCCCCAGTCAAGGGCTACGGCGGGGCCGGTTGCCTTGGGTAGGCGCGCAAGGTCATAGATTACGTGGATGAAGGCTCGCCTGTGTTCTTCGTCTAGTACAACCCTGATATTGCCTGACACCCGAGAGATCCCAGACAGCGGTAGTGAGATGCGCTTGTGGTGGGTTGAGCTAATGACTTTGACGTAGCGTCTGGTTTTGCCTTTGGCTGTCTCATTGTCGACCACCGAATACAGTGTCGAGTCCAAAGACATAGAGCGAGCCTTGACGACGGTTGGCCAGCTACTACCGAGCGCATCACGAATGACACGGTGTAGGTACGAGGCTATCTTCGCTCTCGCGTCAGGAGGGATAGCCACCGTTGGAATCTCTGGTATACCACCACCCATGATCTGCCCAATGGCCGAGTATCGGGCGAGACAGGCGTAGGCATAGTGCCTCTCGTTCTCGTCTGTGAATCGTCGCCAAATCTTTGCCTTGATGTTGCCGATGGCAAAACAGGACTCGATGTGGCGAATGCAGGTATCCACGGCATCAAAGGCGGCTTGGTCTATCAGATGAACGTTGATGCCCTCTGGGTATAGCCCTCGTGCCTTGGCATAGTCACGGAAGCTCTTGCTTCGATCTAATAGCCTCCACAGGCTAGTCTGGCGCAGATGAGCCACAAAGACGCGCTTTGCGTCGGTATAGTGCCCGATCACCAAGCACAGCTCGTCGTACTTCCCCTTGTTGAGGGGCAATGTGGCCAGACGTACCGTGCGCTTCATAGGAATCTAACCATAGGACGAGGCTCTGACATCGAAAGTTCAGACATCGGGTCATGGGCTTACCTCTTTGGCTACCTCCTGAAGCCGTTCCATAACCTGTCTGTTCTTATGACTGCGCGAGCCATAGAGTCTGGCCAAGAATACAGTCACAATCTCGATAACATCATTGGCTAGATCCTCTTCAAAGGTCGAGTCCTCACTAGCGTTGATAACGATTACCTCAGTGCTCACAAAGGGAGGACACCAGTTCCGATCCAAACCGGAGCAGTCGGTCCTTATGGCTGAGCACCAGTCGCCCAACCTCGCCAGAACAGATCCTCGATACGAGCGTCTTTAGTCCTCGTTTGTGATAGTTGAGTCCCGACCCTATATCCGAAATAACCTCATAGGTCCACCCGTTCACAGCGCAGTAGCTCTCCAAGAGAGCTACCTGGCGAACCGAGTCGTCCTTCTGACCATTGGTTGATACGCGAGCATAAGCAATGGTGGTCCTGGCAGGTGGTGTTTTATGAGGCGCAATGGCACGAAGTTTAGCCAGGTCATAACGCCTTCTGCCTCCTTAGAGTACGTACAGGAGGATCAATACGTCCCTCTGTTTCCCATCTCCGTAGCGTCATGGGGTGAACCCTGGAGTTCCTGCGCCGCTACTCCAATGGGAAGTAACCTTGTCGTATAGACATTATGGTAAAGTTCAATCAAGAGTGCTGAGATTGGCGGTATCTGTAGCTAGCCCAGCATCCGGGCTGCTAGCGCCGACCTCGCGACCTCACGATCATCAAGGTAGACGACGGCGGGACCGACTCGCAGGCTCTGTTCGTGGCCCCTCCCCACGATCAACACCGTATCGCCTGCCTCCGCTTGGCTGACCGCAAGTTCAATTGCTCTACGCCGATCGAGCTCAACCACAATCTGTGACGTAGCAACGTCAAGAGTCCCAGCAAGCAGCTGAGCAACAATCTCAGCAGGCTCCTCATCTCCCGGGTTGTCAGCTGTCAAGATAGCCAGATCACTGGTCGCAGCGGCACGACCCAACTCTGGACGCTTAAGGCGATCGCGCCGTCCGCGTGCCCCAGCCACCAGAATCACCTTCCCCGCCGGAGACTGCAGTCTCACGGTTTCGATCAGGGATCGTATAGATTCAGGAGTGTGGGCGTAGTCGACAACTACCTGAAAATCTTGACCTAACATGATCGATTCAAAGCGTCCCGCCACAGCATGGCAATGCTCAATCCCGCCGAATACGTCGTCGCTATCCACCCCGAGGACGAACCCGACCGCCGCCGCAGCTGCTGCGTTGTAGGCATTGTGTGCACCGAGGATAGGAACCGTCAACTGTGTCACCTCTCCCTGATGGCGAAGGAGAAAGCGAGTACCTTGAGGGACTAGCTCGATATCAGATACGATAAAGTCATTCTCCGGACCTGGTCCATAGGTCACGTGTTCAACTGCAACCTGACTGGCAAGCCTTTGACCCCATTCGGTATCAGTCCCAATCACCGCCAGGTTGGTCAGTGTAGGTACGAACAGGCGTGCCTTCGTGTAGTAGTACTGCTCCATAGTGCCGTGGTAATCCAGATGTTCCGGAGATAGGTTCGTAAAGACTGCAACCTCGAAACGCATCGAATCTATGCGATGTTGGTCGATGCCATGCGAGGAGACCTCCATCACCACCGACTCCGTCCCGTCATGGAGCATGTCCGCCAACAAGCGATGGAGATCAGGAGCCTCAGGCGTGGTGTATATGCTTGGGCGATTAAGTCCCGCGAACCTCGACTCTATAGTGCCAATCAAACCAACATTACGATTAGTGCGGCTCAAGACCGACTCGACAAGGTACGAGGTCGTCGTCTTCCCATTGGTCCCGGTAATCCCAATCACCTCAAGCGACTTGGACGGCTCGCCAAAAAAATAACTTGCTACCCGGCCAATCGCATGGCGCACGGATGGAACGACTAGCTGTGGGATTTTCACATCCACCGGGTGTGCAACCATCACCGCTCCAGCTCCGGCCGCAATTGCATCACCAATGAAGGTATGGCCGTCAAAGCGACTCCCTCTCGTCGCACAGAACAGCGACCCAGGTCGCACCTCGCGGGAGTCGAGCGTCAGATCCGTCAGCATTACAGACTCGCCAATGAGCTGCGACGACGGGAGTAGTCTCGCGAGTTCTGCTAGCCCAGGCAATGGGGTCGTTTCGCCGAAAAGCCATAACTCATGAGATGCTAGGCTAGCAGCCAAAGCCGTCACTAGAATCCTGGAAGCCTATGCAAATCTCAGTTGTCGTCACCTGCTACAATGCCGAAGCAACTCTCGCCGATGCCTTGGCAAGTATCGTTGCACAAGAGTTACCGCCATACGAGGTTATCATCGTTGACGATGGGTCCGACGACGGTTCTATCGCCATCGCACAGAGCACATTGCCAAGTGCCACCATTATACGACAGGCGAACCAGGGCGTATCTGCCGCTCGCAACGCCGGGTTAGCAAGCGTAAGCGGCACCGCGATCGCCTTCTTGGACGACGACGATATCTGGCATCCTGCCAAACTGCAAAGGCAGGCCCAGATCCTTGAGCGCTATCCCCAACTAGATCTCATCGCAACGAGTTGGTCGCGCTCCTATCCAACTCCGACTGAGGAACAAGAACTACGCTGGTTGAGCTATCGCGAACTTACGCTGATGAATCAGTTCCAGACGTCCACAGTCCTCATCCGAACGGATCTTGTCCACAAGGTCGGTGGGTTTAACCCGGCGCTGGATTCAGTCGAAGACTGGGCCTATTGGATCGCATGTGCCAAACAAGGTAGTCTTGCTATCCTAGAACAGGATCTAGTTCTATATCGCGACTCCCCAGATGGGGTTTCGAAAGACTTGCGACGATTCTGGAGCAAGTTGATGCACATGCTCAACAATACCGAAGCACTCAGCCTTCTTGACCCTACCGATCGCGAAAGGATCACCGCATGGCACACCCAACGTATGGCCATCGCCGCAATACTAGCCAGCGAACTGCCCTTACTGCCACCGATCCTGCGTCACATGCTCACCACATCACCAATCGCCCAAGCATACGCCATGCGCACGCTCACCTTGCCGTTTCTCAAACAACGCCTCCAACGCAGGACTGCGAGACGGCCAGCGACGTAGACACCTCGATCCAAACTCGAAAGACTCCCGCCTCACTCTTCCGGTGTAGATTCGTCGGATGACGCCTTCGGTCTCCGCAACGGGGGACCAAAATGTCGATAGAGTCCAACACCGAAGAACAAGATCACTACGACGGCTAGTATCACCTCGCTCGTCGTGCTGGCATCCTTCAACACAGACGCATAGTTAGCACCCGCAACATACCCAAGCGCGGTATAAAATCCCGCCCAGCAAATTCCACCAAGCGCATTAAAGAATAGGAAACGCCGGTAACGCATTCCAGCAATACCTGCAGCTCCCGGAATCAGTACCCTCAGAACCGTGGTAAACCGGCCAACGAATACTCCGAGTCCGCCGCGCCGACGTAGAAGATCGATCGCCTTGTCAAGTGACTCGGGCTTTAGGAGCCGTCTGGGAATCTTCCCAATCAACCACGGGCCATACCGGGAACCAACCCAGTATCCAACGGAGTCACCGATGATTGCCCCGGCGGCAGCGATCCCGCCAACCAGCCAAACCGGAAACCGACCCTCCGCTGCGAGAACACCACCTAACACCACCGCAGTCTCCCCTGGAAAAATAAACCCAAGGAAGATAGATGCCTCCAATGCAGGAAGCGCAAAAACCAAAACCAGTGCCAGCAACGAAGGAACTGACAATAGCCGGGAGACCAAAAAGTTCACTTTAGTTGCCCTCTCGTGCTAAGTTAATGGACAAGTACCGAAGGAGTACCATGTTACTAGCAGACATTTTCAGCCCAACCGACCTCATCGTCGTTGTAGTCGTGCTCCTCCTCATCTTCGGAGGCAAACGCCTACCAGGACTCGCTCGTTCCATCGGATCAGCGACATCCGAATTTAAGAAAGGCGTCGACGAAGGAACTCGTACCGAGTCCGCCAAGCCCGACGAAACCACAAATCCAGAGTAAGCTCTCCCTCGTCGCAATCAAGGCAGGACACGAGCGCCGTGCGTAACGGTGGGGCTAGGCGAAGGCTACATTTGCAGAGTCGTCGGTCCGTATGGACAGCACTAGCGCGCTGAGACCACACAGATTCTAAATGAGAGTTGGCCGGGTGTCTTCGAGCATGGTGGCCACGCCTTTTAATCGACTGGGGGGCGATCGCGAACAAGGACTGCAGCCTCAGTAGTCGACCGAGAACTGCCGACCAGCGTCCGCCTGGCGTTGACAACTGCTAAAGATCGACCTCCAAGAAATGGCAGGTAACCGCAGAACGATCATCTCTTAGAAGACATCGATGGAGTGGAATACACGTGCTCGTCTTGAGGTAGGGTATGTTGGCTCACCCAATAGGTTCAAGGGTGTTAACCTGGTAGAGCCGATACAACATATTGCTCGAGGGAAATGCGCTATAGGTTGACCTGTCGAGCCTCGTCAATGTAAGCGACGACGCTCGATTGACGAGCTACCTCTCCTTCGTTTGTGACGATACGTAAAGTACCAGCCATGGGAGCTAATACTTCAGCGTCGAGCTTGTCTACCTGAACCTCTGCGATCAACTGATTTTGAGTCACAAAGTCGCCTTCGCCGACAAACCAAGTGACCACCACTCCTTCTGCATCCGGCTCGGTTCTGGAGAGACTGGGAAAGAGTACCTCTACACTCAAGCCATCACGTCCATGATCGCAGCTGCTATGCGCGTGGGAGTAGGGAGCGTTGCTTGTTCTAGCGAACGAGCGTAGGGTATCGGCGTATCCGGGACACATACACGCCTCATCGCCGATCGCAGTATTCGCGGATCCTTCTCTGCGACGATGGCGGCGATCTCACCCGAAAGACCAAAGGACTGGTAATCCTCATCGACAACTACGAGTCGGCCCGTCTTTGCCACCGACTCAAGAACCGTCTCGGTGTCAAGCGGCACCAGGCTACGGAGGTCGATCACTTCGACCTCTATGCCCTCTTTGGCGAGTTCATCGGCGACATCCAGACTGTGATGAACTGAAAGTGAGAGCGTTACGACAGTCACGTCGGTTCCCGCTCGGGCTATCGCGGCCTTCCCTAGCGGGATAGTGTACGCCTCCTCGGGAACCACACCAAGGGCACGCGTGCTCTTGGTCATCCACGGGAGACCCATGATGCCCTTGTGGAACATATATACGACTGGATTATCGTCACGGATTGCCGAGATCATTAACCCTTTAGCATCAGCCGGCGAACTGGGTACCACCACTTTCATGCCCGGCAGATGAGCGAAGGTACCCCACAGGCACTGGGAGTGCTGAGCACCATCGGAGTACCCACCGCCAACCGCGGTAGTAATAACCATGGGCACCGAGACATTTCCGCCAGATTCGTAATGGATCTTCGCCATGTGGTTATAGATCTGGTCCATCGCCACACCAAAGAAATCAACGAACATCAATTCGACGATGGGGCGCATACCTTCAACTGCTGCACCCGTGCCCAGGCCGATAAAAGCGGTCTCTGAGATTGGAGTGTCGAGAATCCGATCGGAGCCGAAACGCTCAAGTAGACCGGTCGTCGAACTAAAGATGCCACCGTAGGCACCCACATCCTCTCCAAGCACGATGACAGAAGGATCGCGTTCCATCTCTTGCGCGATGCCCTCGACAATGGCCTTAGCGACGGTGAGCTTGCGTGAAGTGGTCTTCTCAGTAGGTACTTCGATTTTTACCATTGTGTGTCTCCTTTAGGAAAATACATAACGAGAGGCTGATGATGGGTCAGGTATTGGGCTCGACTTGGCAAAAGCTACAGCCGCTTCGACGCGAGCCTCGGCGTCAGCTGCAATGTCTTTGACAACTTCGTCATCTAGAACTCCCGACGCACGAAGTCGCGACTCGTATTCTGGTATCGGATCTCGATCAGCTACGGTAGCGAGATCGGAGCGATAGCCCTGCGCATCGCCTTCGAAATGGCCCCAGAGTCGGAGGGTATGGACCTCAAGAAGGGTAGGACCCTCGCCCGAACGAGCTCGAGCGACTGCCCGCCCAGCAGCTGCAAAAACGTCTTCGACTGCGTTATCCTCGATACGCTCCCCCGGCATCCCGTAGGCTCTGGCCCTCTCAGCGTTCGACACCACAGAGGTGGAGACAGAACGAGGAACCGAAATCGCCCAGTCGTTGTCCTCGACCACAAAAACTACGGGAAGCTTCCAAAGTGCCGCCAGATTGAGGGACTCATGAAACGCACCCTGGTTTGCTGCGCCCTCTCCGGTCACGGCAACGGCGACTGCGTTGGACCCACTCCTCTTGAAGGCGAAAGCCTGCCCGAGCGCAGGGGGGTAGCCTTCGGCGATTATTCCAGAACATGAGAAGTGGATTGACGGATCGAAGAGGTGCATGTGTCCACCGCGCCCGTGACCCAACCCATCCTCTCGCCCGTAAATCTCCGCCGCAAGCCGTTCGAGACTCATTCCATGAGCGATGGCGAAGTGATGAGGGCGATGGGTGGCAGTGATCGCATCATCCGGCGTGAGATTGGCGCAGACCCCAGCAGCAACTGGCTCCTGCCCGGCAGACAAGTGCATCTCGCCTGGTATTTGACCTGCACCTATGTCCCAAATTGGGGTCTTGTCAGCATGATACTCCCGCAGAATCGTCTCCTCGAAGGTTCGAATCAACACCATCTGCCGATAGAGGTCAAGCTTTGTCGAATCTTCCACTCTATACCTCCGTTCATCCCCACCGATTAGGAGAAACATCCCGAATAGTACATCTTTCAGCGAAACAATTCAACTGCCTCATTCCGAAGCGTCCTGGAGGCCATCTCGACCTGTGGGCGAATGGAACTAACGCGAAAAGAAATCACTCCCTCAGGATGACGTAACGCAAGCACATCAGGAGTTCTTGAGCTCTAATAACGAAGTAGCACGGAACCTGCACATCCAGCTCATGACGACGGCAGCGCGAAGATATAGTATCACGCCCCAGAATGAGGAGATCGCGTAGCTGTCATGAACATCGCATCAAGGATCAAAGATCGCCAGATCAACCGGTTCACTCGCTATAGGGAAGTGAAGAAGATCCTAGAGGAGAGGTTCCTACGCGCAAATGGAAAGCCGAGTTGGAGCACGTATCGTCCCTTTGGGGACCACCGGCAACGGCGTCCGAGATACGTGTCTTGAAAACGAAGCTACCGCTCAACGGCTGAAACCCCAAGCGAACCACGACAACCCAAGTTGGACGTGGGAGGTGGACAACCATCGACTCGCCCTAGTTCTGTCCCTGTGGATAGGGCAGAACACTCAAAGGCGGCTGGAGAGTGAAGACAAAAGAGGTGCATATAGATGTATATGTATTTCGGAGCGGCTGAGCAGAACTAGCCATGCCCGCAAACCCCGGGTAGTACGCGCAGAACTGGGTGTAGCCATAGCCATCGGGATGGGCCTCTCGGTACTCAACCCATAGAAGCATTAACGTCATATGGGGACGCTTCAACTCCCGGTGTAGATAGCCAAGATCGGGCATTGGTTTGGCCCCAACAGTCGGCGTGCTAGTCCCAAACAATAGGGACTCTAAGCCATCGTCGTCAAGGTCGTCTGGAAGCGGCCAACACAGGCCAGCTTGCTTTGCCCGTTTGACATAGTCAGATACCGTGCTCTTTGGGAGCGAACAGGCTTGAGAGATTTCTCGTATTGAGCGGCGCTCGGAAAGTGAGAGCCTTAGCACTTCTCTGATTTGGCGCATGATGATGCGGGGACGTGACACAATTACCTCCTCGGAAAACTCGTTGTCCGATTCAGTATGGCTACCTCAGTGGCCCACCTTGGCAAGGGGATCCGAAAACTCCGAAACGGGTGTCCGGATTGGACCGAAACGGGTGTCCGAAAACCTCCGAAATCTACAACCGATACGGCGGTGTGATTCGAAAGTGCAGCTCGGGTCGTACCGAGCCTGTTAGCTGCCGAGGATTCACCGCCAACTAGAGAAAGCTACCCTCCCTAAGCGGTTCACGAGCATACGAATACTGTCAACTCATGCCGTTGGTGAGTAGCACTTGGAAAAGCTCGACTCGCATCTTTGCAACTCCATCCCCTGACTAAGCCGCGTTCAGTGAGAAATCCGACCCAGCTAATGTCCGCATCCACCACCGTTGCAGATGACAACACTCCTTGGTAGCCATCAACGAACGTCGCTTAGCTCAGCAAGACTGCTACCTACGGCAATCTAAACGATAAGCACAGACTTCCCGAATGCCTACATGTTTTCCTTTTCCGAGAAGGAGGCACGTTTTGACTCCTGAGTCGCACCGATCGCAGCCCCAAAAACGAAGCCGAGGCCGATAATTGCAAACCAAAGCCCAAATACAAAAGCTAGACCCACTAACCAAAGTCCAATGCCGAGAGTAAATGGAAAGATGGTATTCTCAGGAAATTGCCCAATTACCCCGGTAATATCCTTGGGCTCCACCTCTGTATCCTCGAGGCGCGGTTGCATTCGACGCGACCACCAACCGATATAGAGTCCCGGCATGATACCAAGCCCAGCACTAGCTAGCAACAGAACCGAACCCGTGGATTCGCGGCTCCAGAAGAAGTAGATCAGGAGGGTGAGGACAAAGAAACTACCTATACCCAGGTAAACCCGTGACTCATTCCGCACTTTCGTCACCCCCAGTCACGACGGGAACAGCATCTGCGTGTTCCGGATGATTGATATCCCAGGTTGGACGTGCCGACCGAATTGGCGGAAGAGAATGAAAGTTGTGCGCCGGCGGAGGCGACGACGTCGCCCACTCCAGTGTGAAACCATCCCATGGGTTGTCACCAGCCGGCCTCGGGCGGCGCCAGGAGACGATAAAGTTCAGCAAGAACAAGAACATCCCGATACCCATCAAATATGCCCCTACCGTCGACATTTGGTTCAAGAAGGTAAACCCATCAGTAGGCGAATAGACAGCGATACGGCGAGGCATCCCTCGCAACCCCAACAGGTACTGTGGCATGAAGGTAACCCAAAATCCAATGAACGTGATCCAGAAGTTCCACTTACCTAGCCCCTCGTGCATCAAACGACCAGTGAGCTTGGGGTACCAATAGTAGATACCAGCAAAGCCGGCGAAAATCGTAGTTCCGATGAGCACCTGATGGAAGTGCGCCACCACGAAGTAGGTGTCATGGGTATAAAAATCAATCGGAGGCGACGCCAGCATAACTCCTGTTATCCCACCCATCACGAACGCGAATATGAACCCTACTGCGAACAGCATGGAGGTGTTGAACCGAATCTGCCCCCCCCACATGGTAGCTATCCAGGTGAAGACCTTGATTCCCGTAGGAACAGCGATCAAAAGCGATAGGGCAGAGAAGAACGGCAGCAACACAGTCCCAGTGGTGAACATGTGGTGTGCCCATACTCCCGTCGATAGACCCGCAATCGCTAAAGTAGCAAATACCATGCCTTTATAACCAAATATTGGCTTCTTCGAAAATACAGGTATTAGCTCTGAGACAATACCAAAGAACGGCAAAGCGAGGATATATACCTCTGGATGCCCAAAGAACCAAAACAGGTTCTGCCACATCACTGGCACGCCACCGCCCGCGACACTGAAAAAGTGTGCTCCGAAGTGTCGGTCTGCATAAAGCATGATCAAAGCCGCCGTCAACACAGGAAATGCGATCAGGATCAAGATCCCGGTAACCAGCATGCTCCACGTGAACAGTGGCATCCGGAACATGGTCATACCCGGAGCTCTGAGATAGAAAATGGTAGTGACGAGATTGACGCCGGTAAAGATACCCGAGAAACCAACCAAAGCGATGGACACGATCCAAAGATCGGGACCTGGGCCCGGCGAGTACGGCGATGAAGACAGCGGAGCATACGCAACCCACCCAAATGCCGCAGCTCCAGAAGCGGTAAAGAAACCGAGCAGCATCGTTACGCCACCAGTGAGGAAGAGCCAGTAAGAGAGGTTGTTCAACCTCGGGAACGCCATATCTGGAGCACCAATCTGGAGCGGCACTATATAGTTTGCGAACCCACCGAAAGCGAACGGACCCGCGAAGAGATAGAGCATCATCGATCCGTGAATAGTGAACAGTTCGTTATACGTCTGCAATGAGACAACATGGCCATTTGGATTAAACAGCTGCGTTCTAATCAACAACGCCATAGCACCGGCAATAAACATGAAGGTCAAAGCGGTATACATGTAGTTCTTCCCTATGACCTTATGGTCGACAGAGGTTATCCACTTGTAGAATCCGCCCGGTACCTTCTGCTCGTGCTCGACACTACCAGACGTCTGAACCTGAGGCTCCTGCAATATCGTCATAGTTTCACCTTGACCCTTGTACGTCGAATACTGCCCAACCTAAGCTCCCTGATGCGAGTGTATCCAGGACTTGAACTGGCTCGGGGAGACAACATGAACATAAAACAGCATGTCTGCATGATAAAGACCGCACAGCTGCGAACAGCGACCTACGAAACTTGCTGTGTGCTGAGGTGTGAAGTCAAAATAATTGGTCACGCCAGGCAAGGCGTATCGCGAAAAGTCAAACTCCGGCATGTAAAACCCATGGACTACATCGTTGGATACCAGTCGGAAGGTCGCAGTCTCCCCAACTGGGAGCTCTAATGTTGGGTAGAGATCAACGCCCTTGGTAATCGTCGTAACTCCATACCCAGGGTAATAGAACTTCCAACCCCATTGGAACCCGGTCACGTCGACACGCAGGTTAGGATGCCTCGCCACTGCATCAACCTTGTTTTCCACCCGCACAGTGAAGATAAACAAGATAGCGACTATAACTACCGGAATCACCGTGTAGACGATCTCCAACTTCGTGTTACCGTGAATCTGCTTAGGTATTATCGACTCGCCCCTACGCCGAAAACGGAAGATTGCCAGCAGAAGAAGTATAAAAGTAATACCTCCAACGATGATCGACGCAACAAAAAAGCCTTGGAAAAGGTGAAAGGTACTATTTCCCTGAACAGTATTGCCCTTGAAGGCACCAAAATTTGGCAAGTTACAGGCGGACAACACTAGTCCTGCTCCGAGAATGCCTCCTAACGGTGCAGCCAGCCTGGCCGCCCTGCTGGTAAAGGGATTGCTAGAGACCCTTAACTTTGTCAACTTATCCACGTTCAACCTCAATCTCTCGGAACCTCAAAGACACCGCGAGGAGACTCATCTGTGCTATCATTGGCCACCTCTCCCAATGATTCATCAGCTCCGCCAGGGGCGTGACTCCCTCCTGAAACAAGCGCCCGATACGCCACTTCCTCAGGAAGCTCGTGAAGTTCCTCACTGTTCTCATGCACAGACAGCTCGGCAAAGGCAAATGATCCATCGATGCCACGTCGGATCTCCACCGGTATCTTTGGCTCACCAATCGAGGGGATCTGTGCCATCTCGCGCAACAGAAGATAGGTAACCACGCCTGCTACCAGCGGAAGCACAAACAGCATAATGCGCAAGGTCCATAGCACCAGGTTCAAGGATGTCTCGAACGTGTTGGCCAGGACATCAGTAGCACTAGCTAGGAACAACACGATGTAGAACATCAAAATACCGACACCGACAGAGGTCCGAACAGGATGCTCCCTCGGGCGATCGCAGATATTGTGCTCGCTATGGTCCTTAGTAAACCTTCTCTCAATCCACGGCCAAGCGAACAGCAGCCCGAAGGTGACTCCTGGAAGTAAAACCGCCGGGAAGAACACATTTGGAATCATGTGTCCTCCGTAAGTCGGGCCGAAGACCGCCTCCCAACTCGGCATCAACCGCAGAGCACCATCCAGCCAACCCATGTACCAGTCAGGCTGTACCGCGTAAGAGACCTTGAATGGGATGTAGGGGCCATAGAGCCAAATCGGGTTGATCTGGACAAACCCGCCAAGTGCAGCGATCACCGCAGAGGTTATAAAGAAAAAACCACCGGCTTGGAACGCATACGCCGGCCAAAACGGGATGCCAACGACATTTCGGTTGGTTCGCCCCTTCCCTGGATACTGCGTGTGCTTCTGGTGCCACATAATTGCGAGATGCGCACCAATGAGGCCCGCGATTATGGCTGGGAGAATAAGCACGTGGATGATGAAGAACCTCGGAATAATAGTGGTTCCAGGGAAGTTCGATCCGAAAACAAAGAATGCCAAATAACTCCCAATCACCGGGATCGACAGGATGATCGAAAAAGCAATACGAATACCAGTTCCCGATATCAGGTCGTCTGGCAACGAATAACCAATGAAGCCATTCACGATCGCAAGAATCAGTAGCGAGCTACCGATGATCCAGTTGAGCTCGCGAGGCTTTCGATACGACCCGGTGAAGAAGATTCTCAGCAAGTGGACCACAATGGCCGCGATGAACACATCTGCAGCCCAGTGGTGGATCTGGCGCATGACCAGACCCGCACGCACATTGAATGAGATATTCAGCGTCGAGGCGTAGGCCTCTGACACCTTCTGACCGCGCAACGGTGCATACGAACCGTGGTAGGTGATCATGTGTGAAGATGGGACGTAGAAGAGGGTAAGAAATACTCCAGTGAACAACAAGATCACAAAGGAGTACATCGCGATCTCGCCCAACATGAAGGACCAGTGATCAGGGAAGATCTTATTGAACGAGTTGCGTGCGAACTTGGCTACACCAAGGCGCTCATCAGCAAAATCCGCAGCGTCTATAGCTCTTTCTTCTAGCGTACTCAAGCTCCACGCTCCCAAAACCCAGGGCCAATCGGCTCGTTAAATCCAGACTGAGAGCGCAAAACTCCGCTCGAATCGATATAGAGGGGCAACTGAGGCAGTGGTCTTGGCGCAGGACCAAAAACATTGGTAGCACCGGTCAAGACGTCAAACAAACTCTGGTGGCAAGGGCAGAGAAGCTGTTGTGTGAGCTCCTGATAGAGCCCCACCGGACACCCAGCGTGGGTACACACCTTGGAGTAGGCTAGATAACCCTGGGGTCCCCAGGTCTCACGTCCTGGGCGGGTAACCAAGTTATAATCAGCTGCCCTCACCAAGATAACTTGGTCAATGGCGTTAGTTGGTTCACCCTCAAAGCCTTTCGGAAATACCGTCATCACGCCGCCAACCTCGAGATCGCTTGCTAGAACAACCCGGCCATCAGAGGTGACGAGCTCAGAACCATGCTTCCAGTTCGTGACGAACAGCGACTTCCCTGGGACAGGTCCAAGCGAGCGGAGAAACGGAAAAAGGTTAATCAGACCGAAGACACCCACGGCGCCGCCAAGAAGCCGAAGGAGAAATTTTCTGCGACCAACTTGACCAAGACCTCGGGAGAGCGAGGCGTGCATGGCATCGATGTCCTCGGGTGCACTCTTCATCTCATGACGTTCTTGCACGTATGGGCCCTGGGGGACAAGATACTTACCCCACGAAACGATACCCACGCCAATGCCACCCAACGCCAGAAAGAGGAAGCCTCCCTCAACCTGTGGCTGGCCGCCTACCCAATAGGTGACTCCTAGACCGATAGTGGCTAACACGGACACGATAAAACTGATAGCTACGACCTTCTCCATCAACGGTCTACGCATCTCCTCGTCGCCCGCGCCTTCAAAGAGCTGGGTCTCGCTCATTGAGCCCTTCCTCCGATCCAATACCCTGCTACCATCAACGAACCCAATCCGATCAAAATAGCGACAAAACCCTCAGCAACTGGCCCGACGCCGCCAAGAGCCAAGCCACCGCGATCATTGGGGTGCTGTAAATAGCTGACGTACCTAACGATGTCGTCAACCTCCTGGTTAGAGAAGGTACCCGGCCCAAAACGAGGCATATTACCGGGTCCAGTTCGGATAGCTTCAGCCACCTGGGTCGGTGTCGCCACCGAAAGCGTTGGAGCATAGATATTGTTGGCCAACTGGTCACCGACGCCGGTGATCGTGTGACAGGCAGCGCAGTTCTCGGAGAACAAAGACTCACCCTTGCTCAGGTTGGCTAGTCCGAGATTAGGTGACGGTATGGCGGGGCCACCGGGAGCCAACGAAGCTACATAAGCGGAGACCGCCAGCTGCTGCTGATGCGACAACCGTGGCGGCTTTACCGTAGCCTGCTCAGTAGGGTCTGCGAGTGGCATACGACCTGTTGAGACCCAAAAGTCAATAGTCGCAGCACCCAAACCTTGGAGGTTAGGAGCTCTAACCGATCCCTCTGCTTGTGGACCATGACAGGTTTGGCAATCCTCAGCAAATAGCTGTCTACCCTGAGGGATAAGGCTCTTTGGTGGATTTTTGTAGACGATCGGCTTGCTTGACGATGCACCATGCGACACCGGCTTAGCAGCTACTTTCGCGCTAGTCAGTGCCTGTGAATGCCCCTGGTGCGGATAGAGCGCTACCGTAGCAAGCGCAAGAACAGCCGCACCCGAAGCAATGGAGCCAACAACCCACCTGAGCTGTGACCGTCTCTTAACCTTCTGCTTCATCTGCTCGTTCACCATACCAACCCCTCAACAACACTCACCGCAGCTAACCCACTCAATGAACCAAGAAAAGACATGCATAGAGAGCAACCCAAACAATATCAACAAAGTGCCAATAGTAGGAGAGCGCCTGCAAACCCGGCAGGTGGCGGGACCCTCCTTTAATGCCCTTCAGGCGAAGCAGCAAGAAAAGCATGGCCACAAGGCCGACGATTACGTGCAAGCCATGGACTCCGGACATGACGTAGAACAAGGAACCATAAGCGTTCGTTTGTGGACCAAACTTAAGAGTTGACCATTCAACTGCTTGATTGGCAATGAAGGCACCTCCCATAATGAAGGTCAACGCGATCCACCACATTGCGCTACGTGGGCGATCGTGCTCAGCCTCAAATACCGCTTTCTGCATGGTTACGCTAGACATCACCAGGATCGCGGTGAAGATGCCAGCCTGGAGCGTATCCAAATGAGTACCAGCCGGCGGCCAAGGTGACCCATCGTGGGCCCGAATTGTAAAGTAAGCCGCGAACAACCCACTAAAGAACATCAACTCCGAACCAAGCCAAATAATCGTACCTAGCCCAAGGATGGATGGCTTCGAGAATCGGATCGGCTCCCGCCTCACGGGCGCTGTGACTGTCGTCTCAGCCATGACTATCTACCACTCCCAGCACTCCTTTGTCAGACCAACCCCGACCATTTACGCACACCACGCTCACGCAAGCATGGACTCGACCCATCCTGGGATCGAGTTGAGGAAAAACATAGAGACGGATCGCGTTGCGCGAGTAAGAGCCACGTACATCTCTCGTTGAAGGAGATCACCCTCCTCCGGTACGTCAAACCCAACAAGCGCTACTGAATCGAACTCCATCCCTTTAACCCCAGACACACTAGCTACGAACACTCTAGCTACATCAACTTGGCATTTGCAAATCAATTGAAGCAAATCTTGGGCGCCATCAGGAACTACCAGCGCTACCGTTCCCTCTGATTCTTCGAGCCACGCCTGCACCTGGCGCTCGAGGCGTTCTACAAGATCTACTTGCCGGGCTACAACGGTATCGAGACTCCCGGCTAATGTCCGAATCGGGACCTCAGTCAAAGCCTGACTGCCCAGAATACGGCGCCTAAGATGGTCGGCGACCTCAGCGAGGCGCCGGGGTGATCGATAGTTCATTGGCAGACGTATGAGTTCGAAATCCGACACCCCAAAGGGGCTCAACACCTCGGACCACGATCTCCCCCGGAAGGGGCTTATCGCCTGCGCTAAGTCCCCCAGAATCGTAAGAGAGTCCTTAGAAGTCCTACGGCGAATCACCCTTGCTGCCATCGGCGATATATCCTGAGCCTCGTCAACTATAACGTGACCAAATATCTTGGGATCATGGGCCCCCACCAGGGCGTCTATCTCGTCCAAGAGCACGACGTCTTCATCGCTCCATTGGATCGTCTCCAGGGCTAGCTCGGAGTCCAGCAACAGAGCGTCAATCTCTTCGTCCCGGAGAACCGATCCTCCCGCCAAACGCAGGAGCGACCGATGCTTTAAGAGGTCGAAGAGGAACTCTTCAGCCCGTAGTGACGGCCATATCCGATCCATGACCCTTTGGAAATTCTCGAGTCGACGGAGTTGGAGAACCACGTCACGAATGATGTCCTCCTCTGAGTCTTCGGGCAGCTGGAGTGGCAGGTCAAGATCGTCATCGAAAAGGTTGATCACATTCTCATTCAGATCTGCTGGACTGGTGGAAAGTTGACCTCCTCGAAGAAATTCAATCGCCAACTCCCGGGCCAGGAATGCTTCGACCACCTTGCGTCGCTGGTTGTGACGACCTCGAGCGGAGCTTCCCGCTGTTACTGCACGCTGGCTCAACTCTGGCGATACCACAAGAATGCGCGACCCGAACGGGATGTTCACAGGTCGCTTAAGCGGTCGCTCCCGATCTCTAACCGCCTTTCGCAATACACGTGACATTCGCAGGTCACCCTTGAGGCGCATCGCGATCGGATCAACTCCAGGAGTAGAGTCGACGCGCGGCTCACGAAGCCCGGAGATGGAGCGAACCTCCACCCCACTCTCGCCCAACGAGGGCAAGACCGACCGCACGTAACGAACGAAAGACTCAGAAGGTCCCAAGACGAGTACGCCTTGTCTTTCAAGCCTCCAACGATAGGTATAGACCAGATAGGCGGCACGATGCAGGGCAACAGCCGTCTTCCCGGTTCCAGGTGACCCCTCGATGATGATCGTCCGATTCAACGGTCGGCGAATTAGCTCATCCTGATCTGCTTGGATGGTCTCGACGATGTTGGCCATCTCCAAGGTGCGGGGGCGTTCCAATGCGGCGTATAGAGATGCCCGCCCCACCAACTCGCGGTCGCTTCGATCCGAGCCGACTAGATCTTCATATTCCAAGCCCACCAGATGCCGTTGCGCTACGGCAAGATGCCATCTACGGCGCAGGTTCATCGGATGCAATACGGTAGCCCGGTAGAACGCCTCCGCCACCGGTGCACGCCAGTCAACCACCAGCGGATCTCCGGAGTCATCCGAAAGCGAGATCCGTCCGATATGATACGACGTTTGGACCTTGTCGCCCTCGCCATCATCGGCACTCGGCGCCTCGGCAAGATCGATGCGACCGAACAGCAATGGGTGTGCCCCTACCTCCAAACGAGATAGGCGAGTCAGTGAGGTCTCAATCGTCACGTCACGTTCGAGACGCGCCTGCGGAGTTCCTCCCCTGGGAAGCTCGAGTGCCTGCTGCATCGATTCTTCGATCCTAGACCTCAAGCCATCGAGGGCAGCATATGCAAGCTCCACATAGGCATGTTCCTCCTCGAAGGCTGCCGAAGTCATGCCATCTCGATTGTCCTGTGGATCACGCGCCATCTAGCACCACCACCGTGACGGTGATCCGCCACCCTATCTTTAATCTCAAACTACCCCTACTGCCCTTGACTGCTACTTGGCACAATGTGTGCATCCCGACCATCCACTCTAACCGGTCAATGGGCGGGGATTCACAAGACTGTCCGCTCAAGCAAGAGCTGGCTCGACCGCTGAGCCTTTAATGGGTGGCCGGGTAGACTCGGCAACAAGCGCTATGACAATGATGAACCCTGATCTAAGATCTTCCATTCTTGTAAAAACACTACGTCGAGAATTTACCGATCGCGTGCCTGTCTGGTTTATGCGTCAGGCTGGCCGATCGCTTCCGGAATACCGAGAGATTCGTGGAGTTGACTCGATCCTGAAGGTACTGACCAAACCCGATCTTGCTGCAGAGATTACCCTGCAGCCAGTCAGACGTTATGGGGTTGATGCTGCCATCCTCTACTCAGATATCATGGCGCCGCTTGCAAACCTGGACATCGGCGTCGACATCCGAGCAGGAGTGGGTCCAGTCGTGGAGGAGCCATTCCGATCGATCCGAGATGTCAAGCGTCTAAGACCCCTGGACCCCTCTGTCGACCTCGCAGCAATGGCCTCGGCGGTGGAACTCTGCGTCGACGAACTTGCCGTCCCATTAATAGGATTCTGTGGCGGGCCGTTCACCATTGCAAGCTACCTCATCGAAGGGCGACCGTCGCGGTCGCACGCAACCGTCAAGAAGCTGATGCTAGAGGAGCCCAACGTCTTCCATGAGCTTGCAGATCGTCTCGTTGACATGGCTATAGCGACGCTCACCGTCCAGGTCACTCATGGAGCAAGCGTCGTTCAGATATTCGATTCGTGGATTGGGACACTGAGTCCATGGATGTTTCGAGAGCTGGTCCGTCCACATCTGCAACGTCTAGCCTATGAATCCGTCCAACTTGGTGTTCCTGTCATCTATTTTGGAGTTGAAACAGCCGGTCTGCTCAAAGACCTTGTTGAGCTTGGGTTTCCGGCGTTGGGGCTGGATTGGCGCGTCGACCTCGCCAGCATCGCCACGAGATTTGGCTCCAAAGTTGCGCTCCAAGGCAATCTCGACCCCTCTATCCTCTTGGCGCCAACCACACAAGTCTTATCTGCTACCGAGCAAATCCTTGCCGCATCATCGCAGGCACCTAGCTATGTCTTCAATCTGGGGCATGGTGTTCTCCCTGAGACAAACCCTGAGACCCTCGCAGCCATCGTCAACCTAGTCCACGAACGCGGGGCCAACCTACGAGGAGCGTCTGAGCTGTGAAGGTCATCGTTGCCGGAGGTGGCATCAGTGGGCTCGCTAGCTCATGGGAGCTAATGAGGCTCGGACATGAGGTTACAATGCTAGAGCAGGACGACCGACTAGGTGGGAAACTACAGACAATGATGGTCGACTCGATACGAGTAGAGTTGGGGCCGGACTCCTATCTGCGCAGGAACCCTAGTGCGAACGAACTCCTCAATCATCTTGAACTTGACGAGATATCACCTGCGGCCGGGAAAGCCCTTCTCTATACGTCGACTGGCCGCCAACCTATTCCAGCTGGGCTTAATCTCGGGGCACCAACGCAAGTTCATCAAGCCCTCACAAATCACCTGGTGCCGCTCCCTGCCCGTGTCAGAGCAGCCGCCGGGGTACTTCGCTCTCGCTGGCATACGGGCGAGGAGGGCGACGATCTCGGAGCTATCGTCAGCAACCGTTTTGGGCGCCGCTGGTCTGACGCCAATGTCGAACCCCTCGTCGGTGGTATAAATGCCAATACTATTTACGGGCTCAGTGCCCGTACCAGTGCGCCCGCGATTCTTGCCGGCAAATTACCTGCATCTCCCGGGGGGAGTATGGGGCCCGCCTTTGGTACTCCTTCGACCGGGCTGTCCGCCCTCGTCGCACACCTTCGTCGCGAATTAGAGGCTGGCGGATGTCGGATAGTCACCTCCGCGCCGGTACAGTCCGTAGAACGAAGCTCTCCATCCAACGTCACAGTGGCCACCTCGACGGAGACCTACAGTGGCCAGCGCCTTCTCATCGCCCTACCCTCCTTCAAGAGCGCCTCGCTGCTTGGACCGATTTTTCAAGAGGGGCTAGACCTTCTTCGCTCCATCCACTATTCATCAGTTTCAATGCTCATCGCATACTCGAGCGAACCTCTGCCTCCACAGCTCGCCGAAATCAGCGGCGTACTCGTAGCCAGAGACCTAGGTCTGATGACCACCGCAGTGTCTATAGCATCCAACAAGTGGCCAGATTGGACCGGCCGGGTTGGGACGCTAGTGCGAGTGTCGACTGGCTCACTCTACGATCGTCGCCACCTACGGATGAATGATGATGAACTTAGGGAGACGCTATCGCTGGAGACGAGTCAAATTCTTGGCCATCAATTCAACTGGGCGTGGAATCGCATAGTACGCTGGGATCGTTCATTCCCCCATTTTCGTCCGTATCACGAAAGGCTCATTGCCCAGTTGGATGCTCGCCTTTTCGACCGATTCCACGGCGATATAGCGCTGACGGGCTCCTACGTAAGTGGATCAGGCATACCAACCTGCATCGCCACGGCTAGGTCACGCTCGCGCCAGCTCGTATCTTGAGCCTCGCATACGTGGCGACCGCAACCGCTAAAAACGTTGGAATAGATGCCATTCCAACCCTAGGTCGCACACACAGCTAGCTCTTCTCGGTCACTCCGGCTGAATCAAAGGTAGCCATCTCAGCGAGTACTCTTGCTGCAGCACGCACCATGGGAACCGCGAGCGTTGCACCCGTGCCTTCACCCAAGCGAAGACCCAAGTCAACCAGCGGTTCTAGGCCAAGATGTGCTAACCCGATGCTTGCTCCTGGTTCGACCGACCGATGTCCAGCAATGAGATAGCCGACTACAGCCTCGCTCTCCAAAGACGCCATCAGTGCAGATGCTATAGCGATCACTCCGTCAAGGATCACTGGCGTATTTGCCTCAGCCGCCCCAAGGATTAAACCGGTCAAAAACGCATGCTCGAATCCACCCATACGCGACAACAACTCCGTGGCCCCTGATCGATCGCCTCGATACGAAGAGACGACATGTTCTATAACCGCCGTCTTCTTTGCGAGCGTTCTATCGTCAATTCCAGTGCCTCTGCCGGTCACTCTAGAGGCGCTCGCTCCCGTGACTGTAGCGATCAACGCAGCTGACGGGGTGGTATTGCCAATACCCATATCACCAGTAAGAAACAGATCCACTCCCAGAGACGCTTGCTCCGAGGCAAAGCGCCTGCCTTCGCCAATGAGTGCGTTAGCTACAGCCTCCGACATTGCAGGTTCAACGTAGATATTTCCGGTTACCTCTGCACGCTTAACGGTATGAAGCATCGGTGTAGCTTCAAACACCGCCCGCACCCCACAGTCGACAACTACAACTTGAGCTCCAACTTCGTCAGCAAGCACATTGATTGCTGCTCCGCCAGCGAGAAAGTTAGCTATCATCTGCGCGGTAACCTCTTGCGGCCAGGGAGACACCCCTTCTGCCAACACACCATGATCTCCAGCTGCGACTACCACCATCGGTCGCCTAGGAACCGGCGGAGGACAAGATCGATAGATGCCTGCCAGCTGGACACCAAGCTCTTCAAGTCGACCAAGTGAACCAGCAGGTTTGGTCAAATATCCCTGCAAAAGCAGGGCAGCCTGCATCGAGGTTGCGTCGAGAGCGCTCGTTCCAATCAACTTCTCGTCACTCATGCCTGTCCTACCTCGCTCGTGCTCTTGGATCGGAAAAGCCAGGTGTTGAAGACGAAAAACTTACCCACCCATACAACACCGAAAGCCACCATAGAAGCAAAGTTTACAAAAAGAGCATCAGTGATGTGAGAGAATCCATGGGAATGCGCAAAAGATTGGGCAAAACCGACGGTGACCAGAGAGAGGGCCAGCCCAATAAACGCAAGTGACCAGAACGGTACAACTTCACGCAGAAAATGCGATCTGCCCGACTTACCCCATGCCCAGTTTCGGTTTAGGTAGTACGAAGGTACAGCAGCCACTCCAGTCGCGACTACGTTAGAAACCTCAGCCGAAAAAAGCCGAAAAACTCCGAAAACCAGAAAAAGAACCGCCTCAGTCACTACGACTGATATCACGGAACTTAATGCGTATTTGATAGCCGTAGCGCCAATTTTGGCCACCAACCACCCATAGACTGTGCGATAAAAGGACTGCACGCGCCCAGCCTAGTCGTTTTGCAACGAATGATATCCGCCGCCTACTCAGGCTGCGGAGATAGGAGAACGATGTCTAAAGCTCTTGACGATCTCATTGCCCTTCTCGATCTTGAATCGATCGAGGTCAATATCTTTCGAGGACAAAGCCCACGCGAAGATCGTCAGCGCGTCTTCGGCGGTCAAGTCGCTGGACAAGCTCTCGTTGCGGCAGGACGCACAGTGTCGGCTGACAGGGCCGTCCACAGCCTCCATGCCTACTTCATCCGGCCTGGAGACCCCAGTATTCCACTGCTCTATGAAGTTGAGCGAATCAGAGACGGTAAGAGCTTCAGCACTCGCAGGGTCTTAGCAATCCAACACGGAAAGCCAATCTTTAATCTTTCGGCATCTTTTCAGGTCGATGAGGAGGGGCTCGAGCACCAACTCGAAGCACCCGAGGTCCCAGACCCACTCAGCCTCCCCGACTTTGAAGAGACCATGGCTCCCTGGGCTGACTCGATGGGGGATTGGTACTATCGCCCAAGACCGTTTGAGATTCGCTACGTCTTACCTCCGACGATGGCAAAACTAAAGCAACCGCGAGAACCCAAGCAGATGATTTGGCTACGCGCAGACGGCGAGCTACCCGATCAGCCGCTGCTACATGCCTGCCTCTTCGCCTACGCCTCGGACATGACACTGCTCGACAGCACGCTGCTCCCCCATCAGCTCTCATGGATGGACCGCAGAATATTTGCAGCTAGCCTCGACCATGCCATGTGGTTCCATCGAAACGCAAGAGCCGACGACTGGTTCCTCTACGACATGGTCAGTCCAACCACTCAACACTCTCGTGGCCTAGCTCAGGGAAAGATGTACGACCAATCTGGCAGACTCCTGCTTTCGGTTGCCCAGGAAGGTCTCATACGAGTCCGAGACTGAGCGGTCTGCCACTCATACTCTGCGCTGAATGACAGACCGAGCGGAGCGACAGACCGAAAGCCACGGACCTATTATCTATCAGCGATAGGAACGAAATCTCGCAATTCAGCACCAACGTAGCGCTGCCTCGGTCGTGCGATCTTGGCATCCTGGTCTAGCAACTCCTGCCAATGCGCGAGCCAACCCGACATCCGCGGAATTGCAAACAATACTGGGAACATGTCTACCGGGAAGCCCATGGCTTGATAGATGAGTCCGGAGTAAAAGTCGACGTTCGGATAGAGCTTACGCGAAATGAAGTACTCATCAGAGAGTGCCACCTCTTCAAGCTTCAGCGCGATATCAAGCAGCGGATTTTTACCGGTCACATCAAAAACGTCGTATGCCACATTCTTAATGATCTTGGCGCGCGGATCATAGTTCTTATATACCCGATGCCCAAAGCCTTGGAGACGCCCATGTCCCTCCTTAACAGAGCGAACGAAATCAGGGACGTTCTCCATGCTGCCGATCTCAGTCAACATCTTTACCACCGCTTCATTTGCACCTCCATGGCGGGGTCCATACAGAGCTGCACAGGCAGCAGCAGCAGAGGAGTACGGATCCGAGTGCGCCGAGCCAACCACCCTCATCGCGGTCGTCGAACAGTTCTGCTCGTGATCAGCATGGAGTATGAAGAGAACATCAACAGCCCTAATCAGTCGGGGGTCGGCCTCATAACGTGGTTCCGCAATCTTCCACATCATCGACAGAAAGTTCTCGGGGAAGCTTAGGGCGTTGTCGGGATAGACAAAGGGCATTCCTTGTGAGAAACGGTAAGCGGCTGCAGCCAGCGTCGGCATCTTTGCGATCAAGCGCACAATCTGGCGATGGCGTGCCTCTGGATCAAAAATCTCTTTGGCATCGAGATAGAAAGTCGAGAGTGCTGCAACAGCGGACACCAAAATACCCATTGGGTGAGCATCGTAGTGAAAACCCTCAAGAAAGCGCTTGCGAACGTTCTCATGTATAAACGTATGATGAGTTACCTCACCAACCCACGATGACAGTTGATCCTCGGTTGGAAGTTCTCCATTCAAAAGGAGGTAGGCAACCTCCAGGTATGTTGACTTCTCGGCAAGCTGCTCGATCGGATAGCCACGATAGCGCAGGATACCTGCTTCACCATCGAGGTATGAGATACTACTTTCTGACATCGCCGTGGTGACGAGTGCAGGATCAAGGAACCAAATTCCTGGCAGATGCTTACTCCATTGCTGTGCAGATACCGTACCATCAACGATGGGAACCTCGAACGACTCACCCGTGCGGTTGTCCGTGATCGTGATTGAATCAGCCATTTTTACTCTTTCCACCTCTTCTTGTCTCGTGGCACTTAACTCGCCTCTACTACAAAACGGTACACACTTGTGTCGCGAACTACAAACCCGACCGACTCATACAACCGATGAGCGGCGACTCTACCCGATCGCGAGGTAAGGTCGACAGTTGTTACACCTAGCTCGCGAGCCAACAGTATGGCTCTCTGGGTTAGCAAGCGACCAAGCCCAGCGCCTCGTAGCTCAGCGTCAACCACGACATCTTCGATCCACGCTCGCTGCCCTGTCAAAATCGGAAACACCGCCAAGGTCAGCATGCCCCCTATACGATCATCACTATCTTGGGCGACGAAAAGATGGGATGAGGGGGCGGTTATCATCTCCTCTAGCCTCTCAAGGGTGACCGGAGACGCTCGATCAGAGAGCTGTGGCAACAGCTGATTTATGGCCAATACAAGCTCAGGCGTAGACCTCGCCGGCTGTTCAATTCGCCACTCATTGCTGGTTGTCATCAAAACTCCTTCCGTTCTCACCTTTGGCCACTAGCATAGATACGATGAGAGATATCGTCTGGCACAGGCGGGTAGGCCAACGCCGTAAACCCGCGACGCTCATCGCAGCCCTTTCAGGGTGGACTGATGCGGGCGATGCAGCGACTATCGCCTACAATCAGGTCGCTTCGGCCCTTGCGCTCGCTGATCTTGCCTACCTTGATCCCGAGAACTTCTATGATTTCTCGATGGTTCGGCCGATGGTGACTATAGATCACCACGGAATCTCAGAGTTGCGTTGGAGTACTCTCGTGATCGGCGAGGCAACGATCAAACGGTATGGACCGGTCTTCTTTTTGTTCGGCCCAGAGCCACAGTTCCGTTGGAAGACTGCATCTGCAGAGCTGCTTTCGGTTGCCAACATGCTTGCCGTGGATAGGGTGATTACGCTCGGGTCGTTACTCGCACCCGCACCCCACACCAAACCTCCACGGCTCTTTGGTTACGCGAGCACTCCCGCCGTCGGCGAGCTTCTCCGGCTCGACAGTCCTCGCTACGAGGGTCCCACTGGTTTTCTAAGCGTCCTGCAGTCTGCTGCAGCGACCTTTGGGACAGAGGTTGTCTCGCTCTGGGTTGAGGTACCACACTATCTAAGTCAATTTCCCGCCCAACGATCGGCGCTCGCACTCTTGCGTCAGCTTGAGATCCTCCTCGGCATGGAGGAGGATTTTCGCGAGCTTCGAGAAGAACTCGGCGATACCGATCAAGAGGTGAAGGACTTCGTATCACGCGATCCCGACCTAATCGCCTACATCTCATCACTCGAGTCGAACTATGAGCAAGAGCTCGACGTCCGATCTTCGATTGACACGATCGCGATTGAAGCTGAACGATTTTTGAGAAGACAGCAAGGAGAATAGCGAATTAGTCGCTACACCCTATCCGGCCTAACTGGGTCGAAATAGGTCCTCGGTGGTTCCGACCGATCCCTGATCCAAGCGAGCCACGGTGCTGCGAACAGCGTTCTAAGGTTGGCCGGTAGGTCATCGATCTCGAACCAAGCAACACCGGAGGTCTCAAGTGGGTGCGGAGTGAGTTCGCCGTCATCAGCTCGGCAGAGAAAAATAGAGCTATACATGGCGACCTGAGTGAAGCCGAGTCGCATGCCATCGAGTACAGCGAGGAGATGTGTTGGTGTACAGTGAACGCCCGTCTCCTCTTGCACCTCCTTCACCACGACCTCGGCGGGAGAGTAACCGACATCGGCCCATCCGGTAGGATAAAGCCATACTCCACTGTCTGCTCGTCGAATAAGGAGAACCCTTCGAGATGCATCTAGTACGATGGCACCGACAGCAGTTTTGGGAGTCACATAGCCGGGTATGCCTCGAGGCCCCTCAGCAAACACCGAGGTATCGACCCCACGATCCCGCGCCCCAGCCGCCTCCTGCATCCGAGCTACAACCTTCAGAATTTCCTCGTAGCGCTCTCGTTCGTAGAGCGAATCGCTAAATGCGAGACCCGTTCGCGCGACTGCGGTCAACGAGAGAATCCACGCCGGTAGGTCGTCAATCACCCCCGATGCAGAGGCATTTACGGGATCGAAATCGTCCTGGTTGTCTCCGATATCTTGCCCTGGTCCAGCCACTTGATTCGTTCCTTCGCTCATCATAAGCCTAGGACTGCTACTCTACAGTGGTGGCCATTCAAGAGACCTGCAAACATTATGTCCTCCAAACCCTCCCATCTGGGGAGCGTCTCCAGAAGTGTCGGCTGAAAGCCAACCTCGACCTTCCGTTTGCCTGCCCGCCTGACTGCCTTTTCTACGAAGCTCGCACAAGGGTAACCAAGATCGGTTGGGAGATCCCAAAACGCAAAGATGACTAGCTAGTGGTTGGTTCCTGGGTCAAGACACGCATCCTGCGAGCCTTGGCTACACCCCAGGCAAGATGCGTTGGGCCAAGATCGGTGTCGATATCGACAGCGCTAGCTGGTAACAAACCTCGTCGCTGGAGCGTAGCTGTGCTGTCAGCACAATCGTGTTGCGACAACTCTTCTATAACTAAACGGCGAATAAGTCCCACTGGTGGCTCCTGTTGAGCCTCTGCAGGGCGGCTCAACAGGGTGCTAAGCTCGGCCTCAACCCTGTTCTGTAGCTGTTGGAGCCAATCGAGATCCACCTCTCCTTCTCGAACGAGTTCGGCCTCCAAACGAGCAAAATACGACGGTATCGCCGCCAGAAGGCCTGCAAGAAAAGCCGCTGAAATAGCATTGAACTCCTCCTGAGTTACCTCTTCGCTCAGCATCACAAAGCCCCCTCGCCTCTCTCCATCGTCTCGACTTCAACTCCAATCGCTCTCAACCAGTCTGTGGCATCGACAACTGAACTCTCATCACCTTCCAAAGTGCAGATGATCCAACCAAGATCATCCTCAACATTAGCTCGGTTGATATTAGCCATCACACCAAACCTTTTCACCAGTTCGGCAAGGACCGGCTCGCCAATCAACGCCCCCTCATACCAAAGTTTGACGATCACCTTCATCGCTGCTCTTCCTCCCAAGAACCCGATTCATGGAACCGCTCCGGAATCCCCCAAGATCGAGCGTACTATAGAGAAAGCCAAGCCGCTCGGCCTCAGAGACAATTCGCTCTCGGTTAGCCAACGCAACTTGAAAATCTTCAGGGGGTAGTTCGATCCTAGCGATATCTCCATGATGGCGGACTCTCACCTCCTGGTGACCCATGCGGTGGAGAAACGACTCAAGACGCTCCACAGCGCTTAATCGTTGGATGGTGACTGGCACTCCATATGGAATCCGCGAAGCTAGACAGGCGGAAGCCGGCTTCTCCGCAACAACCTCCAGCCCTAGCGCATGCGCTATCGAGCGAACCATCGCTTTGCCTACACCGCAAAGTACAAACGGTGAGGCCACGTGATAGTCTTTGGCCGCCTGGATCCCAGGGCGAAAATCGCCCAGATCGTCTACATTAGTTCCGACTACGACAGTGGCGTTTCGTTCACGTGCAACCGGGGCAAGCCTCTCGAAAAGGTGACTCTTGCAGACATAGCAACGATTTGGTGCATTTCTTACATAGTCTGGATCGTCGATCTCATCTGTGAGAACCTCGAGATAGTTAAGCGAATATTGCCCAGCAAACCCACGAACACCCTCAAGCGCTTCGTAGGACAGCGATGGAGACACTGCAGTAACTGCAAGAGAGTCGTCCCCGAGAATCTGGTGGCCAAGAGCAGCCAAGACCGTAGAATCAACTCCACCTGAGAGTGCTACTACGACACGTCCAACCTCTTTAAACCAGGATCCTAGCTCACCTATTTTGGCATCAACCAAGGATGTACTCACGCCCTCCACCTCTTTTTTATCCTCTCGATCGAGTACATACGGCCACCATCAGAAAGTTGTTGTTCGAATCACCCACCAGCTACGAGTGAACCAAAAACCAGCTCCGGCTCCTGGATAATTCCAACGTAGAACGGTCCAAATTCCGCATAGGTCGCAGAAGCCTCGTCATAGCGCATGGTGTAGACAACGTCCTTCAGATCATCAGGATGACGAGCAAACAGAGTAACTCCCCACTCCCAATCGCTCACACCGGTAGCTCCCGTCACCAGCTGGGTAACTCGCCCGGCGAACTTACGCCCCGACACGCCATGTTCTCCCATGAGTCGTTCACGCTCTTCAAAATCGAGCGAGTACCAATTTTGTGCCACCGCACGGCGTTTGGCCATTGGGTAGAAGCACCAGGCATCTTTACCCTTCGGCGGCAGCTTGGGATACAGCCGTGGTCGTTTTCGCTCTTCGGTGATATTCCTTGCGTACTCCGAGACTTCGGTAATCGAGAAGAATGAATCGGTGAAGAGCAATCCTGAGCGTCGCAACTCCAGCTGTAGACGTCGCAAGAGGAGGAGATCACGATCGAGAGCCATAACGGCGACCTCGCAGCGATGGCCGAGTCCCGCGACAGTAAGCACCTGGGTGCCACGCTCGACCGCCTGTTTTACCCGTGCCGTCGCTAGCTCGGGATCGAAATCCCTGGTCGCCTCTCCAAATAGATGCAGGACATTAAGACCCTCCACAACCTGAGAACTCGGGGTCTCCGACTCAGCGGTGTCGACCGCCTCGACTTTGGACGTGACCGTCATCTCTTCTTCACTCTGCATACTTACCACTACTCCTCATTAGAACAACCGCGAATAGCTTGGTTGCCGAACCAGAACATCAAGCCTCGATCTCTCTACTTTAGAAACTATGACTGCAGTAACGTCAATCACGACTGTGTCAAGGTCAATGCTTTACCGTTCGATTATGACCCGGTTGGCTGGTCAAGTTGATATAAACCAAGCACCATCAGCCAAAACGTATAATGGGCGGCACTTACTCGTACCGCCCATCAGTGTCAGAAGGTTTCCCTACTTAGAAGTCTTCCATGCCCCCAGGAGGCATGGCAGCCGACTTCTCCTCTGGCTTGTCAACTATCGCAGCCTCTGTCGTCAAGAACAGAGCGGCTATCGATGCCGCATTTTGGAGCGCCGAGCGCGTAACCTTGACAGCATCTATAACTCCAGCTGCAAATAGATCCTCGTAAATGCCGGTCGCAGCGTTAAGGCCGTCTGCCCCGTTCTTCAAAGAACGTACCTTTTCAACAACCACGCCACCCTCTAGGCCAGCGTTGGTCGCAATTTGACGCAGCGGTCCTTCAAGAGACTTGGCCACCAAACGAACGCCGGTAGCTACATCACCCTCAAGCTGCTTGTCGGCGAGTTGGGAGACTGCCTCTTGTGCGCGGAGCAGTGCCACTCCACCACCAGGAACAACTCCTTCTTCTATGGCAGCCTTCGTCGTCGAGACCGCATCCTCGATTCGATGCTTCTTCTCTTTCAACTCCACCTCAGTGGCCGCTCCAACCTTGATGATTGCAACGCCGCCACTCAACTTAGCGAGCCGCTCCTGGAGCTTCTCGCGGTCATAGTCGGAGTCGGTCGTCTCAATCTCATTCCTGATCTGTGCGATCCGCCCCTTGATATCTGCGTCGTCACCTGCACCTTCGATGATGGTGGTCTCATCCTTGGCGATCTCGACTCGTCGCGCACGACCTAGCAGATCGAGTGTGGTGTTCTCGAGCTTCAGACCCACCTCTTCAGAGATGACCTGTCCACCGGTAAGAATCGCCATATCCTGCATCATCGCCTTGCGCCGATCGCCAAACCCAGGCGCCTTAACTGCAACCGACCGGAAGGTCCCTCGTATCTTGTTGACAACCAAGGTAGCCAACGCCTCGCCGTCAACGTCCTCAGCGATAATCAACAACGGCTTGCCGGACTGCATCACCTTCTCTAAAAGCGGCAGTACATCGCGGATAGCCGAGATCTTGGAGCTGTAGTACAGAATGTATGGATCATCCAGGACTGCAGTCATCGACTCAGGATCCGTTGAGAAGTATGGAGATATGTATCCCTTGTCGAAACGCATACCCTCGACGAGATCGATCTCCATCCCAAATGTCTGTGACTCCTCAACGGTGATCACACCATCCTTACCAACACGCTCGATGGCCTCGGAAATCATTTGACCCACTTCGGGGTCTGCTGCTGAGATGGAAGCCACCTGAGCGATCTGCTCTCGCGACTCGGTCTCGCGGGCGAGATTCTTCAAAGACAGCACAGCCTCTTCGACTGCGAGCTCAATGCCAGTCTTTAGAAGCATTGGGTTAGCACCGGCGGTTACATTCTTCAAACCTTCGCGAACCATAGTCCAAGCCAGTACGGTAGCGGTAGTGGTGCCATCGCCAGCGACATCGTCAGTCTTTTTGGCTACCTCTTTAACGAGCTCTGCGCCAAGACGCTCGAACGGATCTTCGAGCTCAATCTCTTTGGCGATCGATACACCGTCATTAGTAATAGTGGGAGCTCCCCACTTCTTGTCAAGAACAACATTACGTCCCTTGGGCCCGAGGGTTACCCGCACCGCGTCAGCGAGCTGGTTCATCCCTGACTCGAGCTTACGTCGAGCCTCATCGTCGAACAGAATCAGCTTAGCCATAGCTACTTTGCCTCCATTGTGTATTTCGAAACTAGTGTCTCTATCCAAACTAGCACTCTACATGCGAGAGTGCTAACTATCTTAGCGAGGCTTTACTGCAGTCACGCCCTCGGCTATCCGTAATGTTGTCATGCGAGTTAATCGATGGGCCCGGTTCCACCTCTGCGGGCGTTCCGCAATGCAAGAGATCGGCGACCGCGACGATCATCCTGCGCGTAGCATTCACGGGACTCCTAGGATGTTAGGTCGTGGCCGTCAAAAACTCCCTCAGTCAAACGAGAACCGTTGCGCTGGTCATACCGGCTCGAAACGAAGCTCCACGACTCCCTCATGTATTGGAGATCGTCACCTCCAATCCAACCGCTATCTTTGATGAGATTATCGTTGTTAACGACTGCTCCGCCGACGCCACTGCCGCAACAACTCGCCAATTTAGAGGCGTGCGCCTCGTATCGCTCGATGACGGACAACCAGGCAAAGGTAGGGCGTTGCAAGCAGGGTGGAGGCAGTCCACGGCGGACGTCATAGTCACCTGCGACGCCGATTTAGGATCCATCCAACACGAGCAGCTGAACAGCCTGGTTAATGCGCTCGTTAACCAGCAGCAGCTCCGACTTACCAAAGCCGCCTACGGCAATCATGCTGACAGCAGTGGCCGAGTCACCGAACTCACTGCCAAACCGCTTCTTGAAGTCTTCTTTCCGGATTGTGCCGACATCCAGTCTCCTTTGAGTGGGGAGATGGCGTTTTATCGTACCGATGTCGAATCACTCGATCTGCCACAAGATTATGGTGTAGATATTGCAATCCTCCTTGACCTCGCAAAGCGTCACGGCAGAAGCTCCATCGCGGAGATTCCTTTCGGCACAAAAAAGCACCCACACCAGCCACTCTCATCACTGTCGATCCAATCCCGACAGGTTATCCGAGCCATCCTAGAACGCGTTGAGCGTCTCCATGGTGGCTTAGAAGATGCAATTCGCACCCCATCCATTAGCCATCTACTTAAGGTTTCTTCTGCCCTAGGCAACTACTGACCTTGCGAGCTCCCCAATCAGCTGGAGCGGATTGGCCAGGGAGCGCTCGATACCAAAGATCTCGGAGAGTGCATATACGCGGTGTCCAGAATGGCGTACTCTCTCTACAATCCGAGAGTCCGCTGTACCAACGATCACCACGACCTGCTTGCCTTGAGATTCAGCTAACATCAAGACCTCACCAACGACCTTTCCATCGAAGGACGTCTCATCAAGGCGTCCTTCACCGGTAAGGACAAGGTCCGCTTCACTGATCTGTCGCGAAAGCTGGATGCGACTAGCGACCTCGTCGAAGCCAGAGGCAAGGACAGCACCGAACGCCATCAATGCACCCCCCAGTCCACCGGCGGCCCCAGTGCCCGCATATTCGTCAAGATCGATCCCATACCATCGTCGGTACCAAGCATGCAACGCTACAAGTCTGGCGCTAAGGAGATCAACCTCCTTTGGCGCGGCACCCTTCTGTGGCGCAAAGACCTCCCCGGCCTGTGTGAACCGCGTTCGAACATCGAGCGCTACCCTTACCGGAACACCGTACGTTGCAAGTTTACGTTGACGCGCCCTTCGAATAAAGCCGAGCCCACCGTCGGTAACTGCAGAACCTCCGCAACCAACAAGGATCGCGGCCGGTCGCCGCCTTAGTGCCTCTTCGAGAAGGATAGCCACACCAGTCGAATCGGCTCGAATAGGATCGTTACCTGCTGCTCCTCCCACCTGGGTCAAACCGATCGTTTGTGCGGTCTCGAGAATCACTTCAACACCGCTGACGCCATGCTCCCTAAAACCCAACCTGGCAAAACAGCCCCGACCAAGAGCATCGACAGTTGGTACTTGCACAAAACGATTGGCGAGGATCTCTAAGAACCCTTCTCCCCCATCGGACAGTGGGCACTCTCTCACCTCATATGAGGAAAGAGCTCGGGCAAGTTCACGACCGATAGCTCGAGCCGACATCGTACCCTTGAAACTATCAAAAGCAGCTAGAACATTCAAGCACACCGCCTCGCCTTACGGGACTACACTAGGAGCCAGCGACAACTATGCCAAACCTCTCCCGATATCTTTTCGTCACCAACAGAGGCCCACTACAGCCCGGGCCCGACAGCCACACTTTGATAAGATCCGGAGGAGGGCTCGCCAGTGGACTCATTGGCCTCATGGATCAGGACAATGCTCAGACAATCCAGTGGCTATTCCCAATATCCGCCGAGGCTGAGCTGCAGGCTGCCAGCGAAGGGCGCTATCAGGCAGTCCAGCCAGGTTTTCACCCGGCTCCAGTCGATGCTCGCGACCATGCTACTGCCTACCAGGCGATCGCCAACGAATACTACTGGTACCTTTTCCATGGACTTTTCGATCTTAGCTTCGAACCCATTATCAACCAGGCATTTTATGACGCTTACGATCGATATCGTAGCTTCAATACTCAGATGGCCGATGCAGCGTGCAGGCTTGATCTGGCGGAGACCATGGTGATAATCAACGACTATCACCTCATGTTGATGCCTCAACTCCTACGCGAGCGCGGATTCGACGGGCCAATAGCACTCTTCTTCCACACTCCGATTTGCACCGCAGCAGAGGCGATGCTCATCCCAACTCGTCTACGTGATGAGTTGGCGCGAAGCTTTGCCGCATCCAGCGTCATAGGGTTGCACGCCGACCATTGGAGACAAAATCTCCTCGAATCCTTCGGTCACCACGGCCCCACCCTGCCGCCAACCGTCATTGCACCTCTACCTGCGGATGCTAGTGCAATCCTCAGCTCACTTACCGACGCAGACATCGCCCAGGAACGTGAACGACTCGAGCCACTATCGATGGGGCTTCCAACGATCCTGAGAGTCGACCGAATTGAACCATCGAAGAATCTTCTACGAGGAGTGTACGCCATCGACGAGATGCTGCGTCACCATCCTAGCGAGGCAGGCAATTTTCGAGCCCTGCTATTTGCCTACCCATCACGGAGCACAATACCTAAATACAGACGTCTTACTGCTGAACTTGAAACACTCGTACGCGAGGTGAACGAGCGTTGGGGACGACACGGTTGGGATCCAATCTACCTCGATCTTTCCGATCATCCATCTCGCAGCCTTGCTAGCTACCAGATCTTCGACGCCTTGCTGGTCAATCCGCTGCGTGATGGACTGAATCTCGTCGCCTTCGAAGCTGCGCTCGCTGCCAAACCTAACGCTCAAATCGTCTTGTCGACCGAGGCCGGAGCAGCCGAGCACATTGGCAGCTGGTTGGAGTTGATCAACCCACTCGATATCGGTGAGACCGCTGACGCCCTCGGCCGAGCACTAAATGGTGGTGACCTTGACCCGGTAAGATCATGGACTCGCCAAAATACCTGGACAAAATGGCTGGAAACCATCAGTGCCGCAGTTCGCTAAATTTCGTGACGCATACCTTGTTCAACCCCGATCAGCGTTGCTGGCCTTCGATTTTGACGGAACGCTAGCGCCGATCGTAGCGACTCCTCACGAGGCTAAACTTGACGAAAATATGTATCAACCGCTCCATGCCCTGGGCGAGTTGACTGACATCGCTATCATATCCGGTCGACCGACTGACTATCTGAGGCAACAATTTGCCGGCCTTCAAGTAGAAATTATCGGTAATTATGGTCGGCCTGAGCGATTGTCTCCAGAGTCACAAGTGCTCCTTCATGAGCTTATAGACCGCGCCCGTAACGAACTCCCCAGCTCTATTTTCGTCGAGTTCAAACCAAGTTCGCTAGCGCTCCATTTCCGAAATGCTCCCGACTTGGAACCTGAGGTCATCCACTGGGCGCAGATTCAAGAACGAAAACACAGCCTCTCGCTTGACTTCGGGAAGTCGGTGGTCGAATTAGCCATCATCAATAGCTCCAACAAGGGCAAGGTCCTCCATTCTCTAGCCAAAGGACGCACTGCGGTGCTATATGCCGGTGATGATTTGGGTGATATCTCCGCTCTCAAAGTACTGCAGCAATTGCAAGTGGCGACCTGTGGTCTCGCTGTGATCTCTGAACAAACTCCGCTGGAACTTTCGACTATTGCCGATGAGAGTGTGACGAGAGATCAATTGGTGAATTACTTGATCTCGCTCATACCCGGAGAGGACGACTGGGAGACTCGATAATGTCCTCATGACGCTTTCATGGACATCCAAGATCGCCCACGCGGCTTAGGCAGGTGAGCGCCCACTGGTTCGCTGTGCTGGTTGGCATGCGCACCTGCACAACCTTGGAACGCATCTCCGCGTACATGTGATTTTTAGTCACACTCGGCTATGCGTTGTCGGTATAGACAGCGGAATATAGCCTGCTACCTGCTTTTATCCTCGCCCGATGACTACACCCTCTGGTTGATGGCTTGACTATGGCCGGTTTGGCGAGTAGATGCGTAAGTTCTGCTGTCGAGGTCTGACCGATCGTCAGCTTCAAAGTTTTAGATAATTAGCTGCGCACATCCGCTTGTTCATAGAATACGTTATTCAGCCCTAGACGCAATAGATTGCGAGCATTCCGATGGACGGCGCCTTGAGCCCTCGTCATTGAAGGGAATACGCTGCAGTTCGATCAACAAAAGTTCAGAATCGACAAATGGCTCCGATAACACTTTGCAACCTTCAAAGTGCAAAGGTGGGTCCAGTTATGGGAAGTGTTCAAGAAACCTGGCGGGAGCGCAGAGAACAAATTTTGCGAGCAGCCATGGAGGTTCTCGTCAATGATGGTGCCAGTAGTTTGACAATCCGTAGCGTCGCGAAAGTAGCCGGAGTCGACCCAGCGCTGATATATCACTACTTCAGCTCCAAAGCAGACCTCTTGGAAGAGATGACCTATATTCCAATCGAGATCGCGTCAGAACTATCAAATCCAACTCGGGATCTAATCTGGAAACTCTCCCTCTTCGAACGCCAGCCAGCCGCACTCTGGATAGCCGCACTAATGATATGTATGGTTGACACGAGGGAACGTGGTTCTGAACAATTTGCTCGCCTCCTCGATCTTCTCCTCCCTAGTGGAGACCGAGCCAAGAGAACAATGGTCGTCGGACTACTGTTTGAACGACACCTGCTTCGCTCGACCGAATGTGAGGGTAAGGCACTGCGACGCTACGCTGAACTTGTTGAAGCAGTTTAGGACTGGCCAACCGAATCCGGCAACTCCCACGGATAGTCACTGTCATAGAACTGCGACGCCAATCCAGAAGGCACCTCAAGAAGCCGCAGCCGCGAGGTGTAGGCGCGCATACTCCCTCCAATCGGTTCTTGCCTCAACATCTCTACTGGAGCTCCAAACGTTGCCCAGCTGGGTGAATGATCCAGCATCAACACGCTGGGCATCCGAAGCACCTCTCGAACAAACCAACGCACCCCGGTAGCCTCCAGACGGTAGAGATCGACAGGTAGCACGACAACAACGCCGAATTCTCCGAAAGCACCAGCTATCGCAGCTTCATGGAGAGCGCAGGCTGGGCCCATCCCTCTATCGAGGAAATAGTCGCAATTCGCTGCTGTACCACCAACCTCAATGACCCTCGGTCCAACCACCTCTATGACCAGTCGAGCAAGCCACTGCGCCTGGGAGGAGGAGCCGCGATATAAGCCCGCCTTATCCCGCCCCATCCGGAGTGAGCGTCCACCAGTCAATAGGCAAACCAAGGGTGCCATCGGAACCCGGTCTACGTACAACACTTCTCCATAGTCACTACGCTACTAGAGTATGGATGTCCGGAAGCACTTGGTAGACAGCTATGGCCGTGAGATTCGAGACCTCAGAATCTCTGTCACTGATCGCTGCAACTTTCGCTGTACCTATTGCTTACCCGAGGAGGGCATTGAGTGGCTCCCACGCAGCGAGCTGCTTACCTTCGAAGAAATCACAGCCATCAGCCGTGTCTTCACTGAACGTTTCTACATCGAGTCGATCAGGTTAACGGGTGGGGAGCCTACAATTCGAGCTCAACTCCCTCGTCTCGTAGCGATGCTGTCGTCGTTGACAAATCATCAAGGGCAGAAGATCAACCTATCGATGACGACAAATGGGGTTACACTCCCGTTACTTGCCGATCCACTCCGCGAAGCCGGTCTCGACCGTATCAACATCTCGCTCGACACCCTTAGACCAGATCGTTTCCTACAGATCACTAAACGTCCCCAGTTCGAACGAGTTCTGGAGGGGATCGAGGCGGCTCAATCTGCGGGTTTCGCGCCTATCAAACTCAATGTGGTGGCCATGAAGGGCGTGAATGACGACGAGATCCTTGACTTCGCCGCATTTGGACGAGACCATGACCTCCAAGTGCGCTTCATCGAGTTCATGCCACTTGACGGCGCAAACGCATGGGACCGAACCGATGTGCTCTCGGCAGATGAGATTCTCGCCCGCATCGAGAGCGTCTATCCAGTTGATCCAATCAAAAGAACAGCCGCTCCCGCCACTACCTATCAATATCGGGATGGCAAGGGCTCCTTTGGGATCATTCCTACGGTCACCAAGCCCTTCTGTGGTGATTGCGATCGGGTGCGATTGAGCGCTGAGGGCAAGATTCGAACCTGCCTCTTTGCACTTGACGAGCACGACCTTCGAGGCCTAGTCCGTAACAACGTACCATCCGAAGAGCTCGTTGCACAGATTGAGTCGATTGTCTCGACGAAGTGGGCTGGGCACTCCATTGGGCGGGTGAACTTCATACGACCATCGAAATCCATGAGTCAAATCGGTGGGTAATCGCAAAATCGCCACCGTCCGGTGAAATAGCCACCTAAAGTGTAGGCATGGCAGATCGAGAGCTCACCCACCTCGACCCATTGGGTCGCGCACGAATGGTTGATGTCACCCCTAAGGAACCTACGCATAGGCGAGCACTCGCTCGTTGCAAAGTGTTCATGAAGCCCGAGACCACCGCTCTGGTAGCGAACAATGCTGTCAACAAGGGTGACGTTTTAGGAGCGGCTCGCATTGCCGGGATTCAAGCGTCGAAACGCACCCCGGACCTCATACCCCTTTGCCACCCACTTTTGATTGGGTCTGTATATATAAACTTCACGTTGGGAGACACATTCGTGGAGGTCGAGGCTCAGGTAGAGACGGTGGACCGAACGGGTGTCGAGATGGAAGCGCTCACAGCGGCATCGATAGCTGCCCTCACGATCTACGATATGTGCAAGTCTTACGACCGCTCGATGGTAATCGGTGAGCTCGCGCTGTGGGAGAAAACCGGAGGAAAGTCGGGCATCTGGCGACGCGAAGAGGGGGAATAGACGAATGCAGCTAGTGGTGGTACTCGTTCTTGTCATCGGATGGTCTCTCATACTTGCACAACCGTTTTTTAGCGCCCGCAAACGCAAGGACTACCTGCGGTCAATTATCGCTTTTCGCCAGCAACTGATAGCCCTCGAAACCGGAATCCAAAGTCGTCCATCGCGCGGTAGCTCTCCTCGTCCTGCTAGACCCATTGCATCGTCATTGACGCCATACCGACGTAGGCAGCGAACTCTTGCATCCCTTGTCATGTCTCTGTTTATTGGGCTGATCTTGGCGACTGTAGCAGCGCCCGTTGGCATCGTCCTCACCACTATCAGCCTGGTCTCAATAGCAGTGTTTCTTACTCTTGCACGGGCGAGCCATAACGCGCTTCGCGCACGAGCACCTTATCCTCCGCAACGACGGGTTGTAGCATCCGCCGCACGCTCATCAGAGAGAGCTATCGCCTAACGACCGGATAGACTAGTCCACGCGGGGGTGTAGCTCAGCTGGTAGAGCGCTACGTTCGCAATGTAGAGGCCGAGGGTTCGAGTCCCTTCACCTCCACCCTGTGCTCTTGACCTGTGTACTTGAGGTCCCACATCTCGTGACCATCTATTATGTTCGTGCGGTACGGTCGACCTCGTTATGGACAACTCACTGGCATTGTCCCAGAATTGCGCTGGGAACCCAGATAGCCGTGGAGTGCGGGGTAGACGCAGACACTGGTAGCTGTGTCACGCAGCCTTTTAGCCGGATTCAACTGCCACTCCGACTTCCATCTGGGTGCCCGCTACGATAACAACGTGCGTCCGGATGACCTTCCTGTTATCCCTGTGCCGAGGTTCGCCCTCCGGAGGCGCCCTGGCCCAAGTGGGACCACCGCTTCTAGGTGCTTGAGCCTCGGGTCAAATTCCTCAGCTACGCTGGGGCCAGATTAGTCAAGCATTTCCACTGGTCGATCGCTTTCAAACGACAGTCGAGAATCGGCTACAAATCGCCGATCAGGTGCAAACAAGCCGCTAAATTGCAGTCAGCACAGCCAAGCGGGACTCCGCGTCCAACTTGGTGAGTAATTCCAGAGGATAGTGAAGTGTCTGGAGCGCGAAGAGAAAAGGAGTACCTATTAAATGCGTAGGTATTTTGAAGCGGTGCGCCTTGATGACAGATAACCAGCTGCAGCGCGAAAAAGAGCTAGCAGCCAAGACGGCGGCAGACCTCGTCGAAGCCGGTATGTCAGTAGGCCTCGGAACAGGAACGACAGTCGCGTGCCTACTCCCGATCCTCGCTGCTCGACGACTATCCATCCGTTGTGTCGCCACCTCACCACAGACCGAAGAACTCGCTCGTCAGCTAGGCATGAGAGTGGAGCCATTCACTGATGTCCGCAGTCTCGATATCGCAATAGATGGCGCAGACCAGATTGCTCCTGACGGATGGCTCGTCAAGGGAGGAGGGGCTGCCCACACGCGCGAGAAGCTGGTAGCCATCACCGCCGCTCGATTTATCGTGATCGCGGACTCTAGCAAACCAGTGGATATCTTAAACGGTCCGCTGCCGATAGAGCTTCTTGCCTTCGGGTTGGGGTCAACTCTTCGTCGATTGGGCAACGTCACTTTGAGGAATTTGCCTCCCAGTCCAGATGGGGGCATCATTGGAGATTACCACGGTCCCCTTGACGAACCCCGAGCTACCGCTACTTGGCTGTCTGGCACTCCAGGACTTATTGAGCATGGGCTATTTCCACCTGAGATGGTGAGTACGGCCATCATCGGACGCGGCGAACAGGTCGAGGTGCGCAACTACCCTCGCTCCTGACCGTCCGATACTCATCAGCAATCCGTGTTCATGGGCGCCAGCCGCTCCGAAATACATATACATCTATATGCACCTCTTTTGTCTTCGCTCTCCAGCCGCCTTTGCGTGTTCTGCCCTATCCACAGGGACAGAACTAGGGCGAGTCGATGGTTGCCCACCTTCCACGTCCAACTTGGGTTGTCGTGGTTTGCTTGGGGTCTAAGCCGTTGAGCGCTAGCCTTCGCATCCAATTGGATATTCCGGCTTTCGATCCGGCGTAGGAACCTCTCCTCTAGGATCTTCTTCACTTCCCTATAGGGAGTGAACCGGTTGATCTCGCGATCTTCGATCCTGTTGAGTAGGTTCATGGCGGCTACGTGGTCTACATCGCCCTGCCAGTTGCAATCCCAATAGGGATTGCAACAGTGAAACACATCCCCGTGTCGGTTGCCCCTATGGACATACCCACACGTTGGATCAGGACATGTTTGGCTGCTGTAGGCCGCGTTGACCGTTTTAATGCCGGAACCTCCGACATAGGCATGTACCGTAATGCGTTCTTGGTTCTCGTTCCTTGCCCATGATGAGCAGAGTCGAGAGATGTTCTTAGACCTGGCCTTACCTTGCAAGCGAGAGAGGTCTTCGATGATGATCTCTCTTGGCCGCTGTGATGGAAGTTGGGGGACTCGTTTTCTGGTGTTAGTGGACATCTAAAACTGCACGGTGACGGACAAATAATTGCACGCTGGCGGACACCAAAACTGCATGGCATTGGTGGGCTCCTAGGGGCCTAGGCACCTGGCGCGGGTAAGCATCCACAACAAGCAGGCTCCCCATACTTGCCCCTGTTGAGTGACAACGTGGCTAGGCGTACCGTGCGCTTCATAGGAATCTAACCATAGGATGAGGCTCGGACATCGAAGGCTCGGACATCGGGTCATGGACTTACCTCTTTGGCTACTTCCTGAAGCCGTTCCATAACCTGTCTGTTCTTATCGCTTCTGGAGCCATATAGCCTGGCCGAGAATACGGTCACAATCTCGATAACATCATTGGCTAGATCCTCTTCAAAGGTTGAGTCCTCGCTAGCGTTGATAATGATTACCTCAGTGCTCACACAGGGAGAACACCAGTTACGATCCAACCTCGCCAGAACAGATCCTCGATACGAGCGTCTTTAGTCCTCGTTTGTGATGGTTGAGTCCCGACCCTAGATCAGAGATGACCTCGTAGGTCCACCCGTTCACAGCACAGTAGCTCTCCAAGAGAGCTACCTGGCGCACTAGGTCGTCTTTTTGACCGTTGGTTGATACGCGAGCATGAGCAATGGTTGCCCTGGTAGATGGAGCCTTATGAGGCGCAATGGCACGAAGTTTAGCCAGGTCATAACGCCTTCTACCTCCCTGAGTGTGCACAGGAGGATCAATACGTCCCCCTGTTTCCCATCTCCGTAGCGTCATGGGGTGAACTTAGAGTTCCTGTGCTGCTACCACAATGGGGACCAACCTAGTCATATAGTTACAGTAAACAACACTCAAGAGTGCTTAGGTCAGCGGTATCAGTTGTGTGCCCGTCGCCAGCAGCAAAACTCGCCCAGGGCGACAAGGAGATGATTCAGTCGATCGACGCTAAATACACCTGTTCGATGGCGCTGTTGAGTTCGGAGGTAAACGCCTCGTCACTCATATCAACATGCAGCCCCTGAGTGAGAGCTCGCGAGAAGCTCGCGATCATCCCGTGGTTGCGGGCGAGCCGTTCGCTAGCCTCATCACGAGTGTATCCTCCAGATAGCGCCACCACCCGAACTACCCGTGGGTGCGAAATTAGCGAGGCATAGTGGTTATCACGTTCAGGCAGAGTCAACTTCACCATGACCAACTTATCTTCGGCTAGAGCGTCGAGCCTCGCCTTCAATGCATCGCGCAGCATATCCTCTGCCGCCTGCTTATCCGGACTGGCAATGTCTATCTCGGGTTCAAGTATGGGTACCAAGCCCTTCGCCAGGATACGATCTGCAATCTCGAACTGTTGATCCACCACAGCCTGGACTCCGACGGGATTAGCAAGTCGAATAAAAGACCGCATTTTGGTTCCAAACACACCCTTAGCGACAGCCTTGGCCAGTAGTGCGTCCAAGTCCGGCATTGGATTCATGCATCGGGCACCATCGGCTTCTGGTGCAAGTCCCTTATCCACCTTTACAAAAGGCACAACATGCTTGTTATTCCACAGGTAGTCAGCTGCATCAACACCCTCGAACCTTCGGTCGATAGTGTCCTCGAAGAGGATAGCGCCAATCACGCGTTCACCTGTAAAACAAGGACTGGTGACGATTCTCGCTCGCATCGCATGCATGAGCGAAAGCATCTCATCGTCAGAATGGTAGGCCTCACGGGGAATGCCATACGATGCGAGCGCGCCTGGGGTGCTTCCACCACTCTGGTCGAGTGCAGCGATGAAGCCCGCTCCATGCGCCATCTGATCAAGCTGTTCCTTATTCATCTCAATTCTCCGATCTCAAGAGGTTACTCACGGCTATCTGCAAAACCTGAGTTCTTCGCTCACCCTAACACGGGCGCATTTCGATCGATCCATCTAATGTCAACTGATCAATATTATGACAGTCAGACGACGCCACCACAGGTAGCGCATCCATTGACAAAAGTACTTTTCGTCAATGGGTTAAAACGTTGTCCTTGCCTTCAATTTTGGGGCATCACGTGATCATGTGTAGTCTCTCAACCCGCATGGATTGTGGCACGCAACCAGAGTCGAGGAGGCGTCGGGGACTTACCTTCCAGCTGTGGACTCTTAGCTCTAGATTAGATCTGGAATACTCTCCACGACTCTGATAATAGGGGTCCCGCCCAAAAGGCATGAGCCAGGACAGTTGTCAAGATTCGTCATGCGTGCTGGTGGTGACGGAGGGACTGATTTTGATATAAGAACCACAATTGGTTCAGTCGTCATCGCAAACTAAGGTTCAGGGCCAGCTGCCAAACCGTGGAGGTTGGCGCTACGCTAGCGAGCAGAGTCGGTCTGTTGTCCCAACTCGCTGTCTCTTTTGGCAGCCCCGGTAACCGTCGTCTACAATTTGAGTGACGAGAGTGTAACCACAGCGGTTCGGTTCCCCAAGGCAATTCGGCCTAAGAGACGAATCAACGATGGACTAGGAGCAGACGTGAGCATTGCCAGTAAAAAGCACATAACCGTGGCCGAAGGGGACGGCATTGGGCCCGAGATTATGGAGGCAACGCTTCGCATCCTCGCCACAGCGGGTGCCGATCTCGATATCGAGCGGATCACCATAGGCGCTAATGTCTTCGATCAAGGAATATCATCAGGAATCGAACCTGGTGCTTGGGACTCGCTACGCCGCACCAAGGTACTCCTGAAGGCACCAATCACCACTCCCCAAGGTGGTGGGTTTAAGAGCGTCAATGTCACCATTAGGAAGACCTTTGGTCTCTATGCCAATATCCGACCGTGTATTTCATACGCACCTTACATACCTACCCAGCACCCTGGAATGGATCTCGTGATTATCCGCGAGAATGAAGAAGATCTTTACGGAGGGATCGAACATCGCCAGACCCAGGACGTATTCCAGACACTCAAGCTCATTACTAGGCCCGGCAGTGAGCGCATTATCCGCTATGCCTTCGAGTATGCACGTCGCTATCATCGTCGCAAAGTAACAAGCTTCACCAAAGACAACATCATGAAGCTCTCTGATGGAACCTTTCATAAGATTTTTAACGAAGTGGCCGAAGAGTACCCTGACATAGAGTCAGAACACTGGATCATCGACATTGGAACAGCCAAGCTTGCGACCGCACCCGAGCAGTTCGATGTCCTGGTGCTTCCGAATCTGTATGGTGACATTCTCTCTGATGTCGCCGCAGAGATTACAGGATCGGTTGGACTGGCGGGCAGCGCCAACATCGGTGAAGAGATCGCCATGTTTGAGGCTATTCATGGTTCCGCACCTCCGCTCGCAGGTAAGAACGTGGCTAACCCTTCTGGTCTCCTAATGGGGGCCGTTCTCATGCTGGTACATCTCGGCTTGGGGTCGACCGCGACTAGCATCCATAACGCTTGGTTGAGAACCATCGAGGACGGCATCCACACCCCAGATATCTACACCGAGAACCGTTCGACAAAGCAGGTTGGGACCGATGCCTTTGCCGATGCGGTGATAGAGCGGCTAGGCGAAACCCCACAGAAGCTTCCCTCCACTCTTTACCCCGACTCAGAGGAACCGATCACCGTGAAACTGCATGATCGTCCCATAGAGGTGAAGACCTTGGAGGGGATCGACATCTTCGTCGAGTTCCGAGGTGAGGTGGACGATCTTGGACACCAAATTGAGGCACATCTCAACCCAAACCTCACGCTCGTAATGATCAGTAACCGTGGTCAGAAGGTATATCCCAACGGTGCAGCAGAAACTTTCTGCGTTGACCATTGGCGGTGTCGTTTCCAGGCGAGAGAGCCCGGGATCGTGCTCTCCACGGCAGACCTCATCGATCAACTTGCTCGTCTCAATGCCGCTGGACTCCCGTTTATCAAGACTGAGGGCCTGTTTGCTTTCGACGACATCCCCGGCTATTCGTTGAGCCAAGGACAGTAGAGGCAGCCCACCCTAACAGCGCTTGCCGATGCTTGTACTACTAGATGGATGCCAGCAGTACCGCCAATAGGCCGGCCAGAAATATCCCATCGAAGGTTCCTGCTCCGCCAATCGAGACGATCGGGGCTCCTAGAGTTCGCGTCTTGTTGAGATTGGCGAGGTCGGCACCGAACAAAACTCCCATAACCCCAATTATGTAGGCAAGAGCTGCAAGATAGTGGACCGTTAGCAAGGAGGCAAGAATAACTGCTATCAGAGCTGGCAGAAAGATGGGGACGGCGATCCCCACCCCACGAATCGGACGAGCAAGAAAGCGAACCACTACCGCTGCGATCACTACACCAATCAAGGCCACGAGCTCTAGATGGTCATGAATGGTCAAGTAGATCGAGAGTACCGCTGGAATCAGGGCGCCCCCAACATTCACCGCAATAGTGGTCTCGCTTGGACGCAATGGAGTGGGAATGGTATAGCGAATGCCCAGGAAGCTAATCGAGCGTTCAGATGGCTGCTCGACGGCATTGTGCAACCGTGCCACTGGTACATTGACGAAACTTCCAATAATCGTTGCCGCCAAGGTAACAAGCAGCCATCCTGGTGCAATGCCGATCCGTCGGTAGGCGAAGCCGAGTAGATCGAACGCAAGCAGCACTGCGAAGACTGCCAATAAGAAAGTAAGAGCCAGATAGAAGGGCCAAGCAAAAACCCAATAGAAAGATCTACGCATGATAAGACTCCTTCCATTTAATTCCAACCTAGCATCGTCGGACAATCGGCCACGGTCATTGTTCATCCGGCCAGCAATCAAGTCAGCTAGGCAACGTGCCGATGAGCAGCGATGCAAACAGCTGAATCCTGCTCGCAGCTTAAAAACCACGAACTAGATAGCGTGACGATCCAAGCGACCGATACGCTAGATTAGAGGATAGATCTACTCGACAAAGGAGTCGAAGTTGACACTTACATCAAAAAGGCCTACCAAAAATCCGGTTTTCAGTGGGTTGAAGGAACGGCTGAGGGAACTTGAATCCCAGTTAGGTACGCCGGATAAGCGGAAGGCGTTCCTAGGTTTTGCTCGATCGTTCACCGCGCACATCGACCCCGAGGAAGAGACGGCGTTCTCTACTGATTTTGTCGTTTCGGCACTCATCGCTCAGCTCCATACTCTGGATGCCATCACTGCCGATGATATGTGCGTTATGGAGGTTGTCCGCGGGTCGGACGTGCTGCGCGTTCGCTGTCAACCCGACGGGATCTCCGAACTAGAGTCGGTCTTCTCGACTATGCGGGCGCCGGGCACCATGGTGTCCATAGTCAGCAACGACATGGAATTTCTTGTCGACACGTTCCTGCAGACGATTCGCGAGAAATCAGATCGACTCACCACCATACACCCCATTCTCGAACGCTCCGATCTCGTCGACTACGGATGTAATGTGAGCTCTGCTCAACCCACCGAACTTCTATCATTCTTTGCTGCCCAGTTCCCTATAGCGGTGACCAAAGTCGAAGCTGAACAGCTCCTTCGAACGTTGGCAAAGCGCTATCAACAGCTCTATCACTTCAATCGAGACCGCGATCGAATGCTCTCCGATCTCCTGCATCTGATCGAGGAGCAAGAGTTTCCGATGAATGGGAAGACAGAACCCCCAGTTAGTAACTCTGCATTCTCGCACTTCTTGCCTTTCGCCGAGATAAGACGTCCGAAGAAGGGTGAGCGACTCGACCTCGGAATTACGCGCGAGGATGTCGCCATCGATCGTCACTGGCCCCGTGGCCTCGGCTCAAACTATCACATCCAGGTTCTCCCGGCTCGATCGGAGATTCTCGACTTCTCCCAGCTCCGCGCGGTCTCATTTAAGACCCCAGAGGGAGAGGTTGACTTTGTCGGGATTTTTCGGCCCCAGCGAACAGGAGCAATCGGACTCGCGGCTCCGGAGGTGGCGGATCGTCTCGATACTGCTCGCAAACGTCTAAACCTTCTTCCAACAAGCCATTCGTATCGAGTTTTGCAAGATTTTGTGACCTCGCTCAACATTGACACGGTCCTAGCGTTGCCGATCAACGACTTCCTTGAACTCGCGCGATCAGGTCTCCTAGTCGAAGAGGTCTCACGCACCCAAGTATTTCTGAGTCAGGCACCAACCGGACCACGGCGTTTGCTGGTACTAGTTCCAGGCGACAGAGTCGAACTAGGCATCGAGGATCGAATCGATGATACGTTGGCGAACTACTGCGACGGGGTACCTAAGCGTGTAGGTCGCTTCTTCTCCGAGCGCCGTCTGGTGCTGGAGTACATCCTCCTCGGTTCCCTGACCCCAGATGGGTTGGACAAGCTTGCCGAAGAGCTCGATCGAGTTACCACTCCCTGGAGGACTCGCATTCGATCGAAGCTACGTCAAGAGCTAAACCCTGACCTGCTACCAAAGGTGCTGGGTGCGCTCGATCTTGTCGCGGAATCAGTCGAAGAGAGCTATCAGCAGGAGGAGAACGATAGTTTTATCATCTCCGATCTTACTGCAATCGCCTCTCTGTTGGAGTCCGACCGCCGGCTCTCCTCTCGACTGCTGGTTGATGTTAATGGAGAGCTGAGGCTCCACCTAATCTTGCTCGGAAGTCGACTATCGCTCTCGCAAATCCTTCCTGTGATTGAAAATTTTGGTCTCAAGGTGCTAGATGAACAACCATATCGCGGTCGTTCTGGCAATCGAGAGCTTTGGATTATAGATCTTGGGCTAGTCGTTGAAGACGATGATTCTCTCGAGCGCTTGAGAAATGGGCGCGTCAGAGAACGAGTAGAGCAGTCGCTAGCCTCCATCTGGCACGGAGAAGAGGAGAACGACCAGCTCAACCAGCTCGCAATAGCGGCCGAGCTGAACCCAGAAGAGATCTCGGTAGTACGCGCACTCGCAAGCTACATGCGGCTCACAAACCTCGGATACTCCGAAGCGTACTGCCAGCAAGCGCTGGTGAGTCAGCCAACACTAGCTCGAATGTTGGTTCGGCTGTTCTATACCCGTTTCGACCCTGAGGTTTCTGACCTTGACCGTGGCGAGTCCAGCGATCGGTTGATCGCCTCTTTGGAGGAGGCACTTGGCAACGTGACCTCTCTAGACCAGGACAAGGTTCTGCGCGGGATGAAAGAACTTATTCTCGCCATGCTGCGAACCAACCTGTTCCAAACTGATCGCAAGGCAGTTGCGTTCAAAATCGACCCTCGGATGCTGAGTTTCTTGCCAGAGCCAAAGCCTCGCTACGAGATCTACATGCGTAATGAGACTACGGAGGCCGTTCACTTGCGGGGCGGTCCAGTCGCCCGAGGCGGAATCCGATTTTCCGATCGCATGGAGGACTTCAGGACAGAGATCCTGGGACTCATGAAGGCACAGACAGTGAAAAACGCTGTCATCGTGCCGGTTGGATCCAAAGGCGGCTTCATAGTCAAGGACCTCGATCCAAAGGGTCGGAACGCCACCAAGATCGAGCGATCTTACCGAGTATTCATGGAGACACTCCTCTCTTTGACCGACAATCTTGTTGACGGTAAGGTTGTGCCACCAGAGAGAACCGTACGTCACGACGGCCCTGATCATTACCTTGTGGTGGCAGCTGACAAGGGAACCGCCACTTTTTCAGACATCGCCAATGAGATCTCCATCAACCATGGATATTGGCTTGGTGATGCGTTTGCATCCGGAGGATCGCATGGATTCGATCATAAGCAGATGGGTATCACTGCAAAAGGGGCTTGGGTATCGGTCGAGCATCTCTTCGATGCCGTCGGCATCGATGTGGCCCGAACCCCGATCCGCGCAGTGGGCATTGGTGACCTATCTGGCGACGTCTTTGGCAATGGCACCTTACGGTCGCACCAGCTCAAGTTAGTAGCCGCCTTTGACCATCGCCACATCTTCCTTGATCCAGACCCTGAACCTGAGGTTTCGTGGCAGGCACGTGCTGCCATCTTCTCACAAGGGGCCGGCACGAGTTGGGAGGACTATCCAGAATCCGCCATATCGACGGGAGGCGGTGTCTTCTCTCGCAACGTGAAGGCGATCAAGATCTCTCCCCAGGTTGCCGAGGTTCTCGAGATACCAGTAGGTTCGTATGAGCCCAATCAGCTGATCAGACATATCCTCCAGGCGCCAGTAGACCTACTCTTCAACGGTGGCATCGGCACCTACGTCAAGGCATCAACCGAAGCCAATATCGAGGTCGCCGACAAGGCTAATGACTCTGTTCGTGTAAACGGCAACGAGGTTAGAGCACGTGTCATCGGTGAGGGGGGCAATCTAGGGATGACACAACTCGGTCGCATCGAATATTGTTTGAGTGGAGGTCGGTGCAACACCGACTCGATCGACAACTCGGCCGGTGTCGACACCTCTGACCACGAAGTCAATATCAAAATCGCACTTGACGCTCTTGTTCACCAAAATGAACTCTCCGTGGATCAACGCAACGAAGTGTTGGCCCAGTGCGTCTCCGAGGTCGAAACACAGGTGCTTGCCGATAACGTCTATCAGAATTGGGCTCTCTCGGCGGCCGAGGTTCGCTATGACCATTCTTGGGGAGAGATCACCCGTCTGCTCACTCATCTTGTCGACTCTGCTGGACTCGCACCCGGGGTCGAGCATCTGCCGAACCCGTCGGTGATCGCGGCGAACCCACCGAATAGAAAGTTAACAAGAGCCGAGCTCTCTATCATCATCTCGTACGTAAAACTCGACCTCAATCAGCAGTTGATGGAGAGCTCGCTCCTCGATCACCCGTTAACCGACGGCCTCTACGAGGAGTACTTTCCGTTGCCCGTTCGCCAACGGATCAGACAACTCTCGTTACGGCATCCTTTGCGTCGCGAACTAATAGCTACCACGATCGCAAATGTAATCGTCAACCATGTTGGTGTCTTTGGAGTTCAGGCGATCGCAGCTGCAGCTAACATCTCGATCGTTAAGGCAGCTGAATATATCTACTTAGCCCTCCTCGTCTCCGATGCGCGCGCTACGGTTCGTCGTCTTCTCTGGTCAACTGGAGTATCGTTCGAGGCAAGGATGGATGCCTACCTTGGCTTCCAGGATCTCGTTTGCACGTCAGCTCTCGAACTCCGCCTCGTCGTCGACGAGCCCGAAAGGCTATTCGACAGTGAGGACCTGGGCGAACTCACCAACCGGGTTAAGACCGTTGCTCACGCACTGAGTACGCGTGATGACCTGCCGACTAGCTGGCAGCAGCGTCGAGAGTTCCTGACTCAAGCCCAGATCGACTCCCAAATCTCCGATCTCCTCGTCCCAGGACGGACTCTCGCCCTGTATCTCTCGTTGCTGGTAGATCAAGGTAACAGCGTGGGCGATCTTGAGGAGTTTGCCGACTCTCTCTACCAGCATGAACTCGCTAGTGGTATTGTCACCACCCGAGAACTCCTCTCGGACGTGCCTACGACCGATCTATCGTCGATCCTCGCACAACAACAGGTGCAGGATCGGCTAAACAATCTCTCTCGTTCCATCTACCATGGGCAATCGTTTGTTGACAGTGTCAAGAATGCAGTTGGATATGTTGCTGAGAATCTAGAGCGAGGAGAGATGCTACAAGCCTTGCTAGAGAGTCTTAAGTTCTAGCTTCGCTACCATCAATTACGCTAGCGGCGCAGCGATCACGGGGACTCTCATTTGGTCTTCTCCGCTACCTCGCCAGGCAGATCAACGAGACGCTCTATGTCGACGTGCTCTCCAAACCTACCCATATGCACATGCGGGCGCAGAGGGCGTCGGGCCTGCCAATTCAAGCGTTCGAGGTCTGGTATCTGTTCAAAATGGGTAACTGGGCCGAGGCAGAGCCAAGCGATTGGTCTGATATTCGCCGGCAGCCCTACGAGATCGGCCAGGAAGTCCTCTCGATAGAACGAGACCCAGCCAACTCCAATGCTCTCTGCAGTGGCCGCAAGCCAAAGATTTTCGATCGCGAGACAGACCGAGTACAGCCCTGCGTCATCGATCGCATGTCGACCAAGCACATGCGGAGACCCTCGCTGTGGATCGTAGGTGACGACTATGCCAAGGCTCGCCTCTAGGATTCCTTCGATTTTGATCCTCTGAAAACGTTCACGAGCGTCGTCATCCAGCATGGATTCGAAGGTGGTCCTCTCCTCATAGACATGCTCGTAGAAGGCGCGTCTTGTTCCCTCTGACTCGACCAAGACAAAGTCCCACGGCTGTGACATTCCTACGCTTGGAGCGCCGTGGGCCGCGGCTAGGACTCTGCCGAGCACTCCGGAGTCAAGTTCCGCGCCGGTGAACTGTCCACGGACATCGCGACGTCCAAAAATAACCTGATAGAAACTATCTCGATCCACGAGTTCCCCTTCTCTTCCAAAACCTCGCCTCAGGCTACTAGCCTTTTGGGAATGCATACAACCAGACGACGCCAGTGAACACAATGCGTGGCCTTCGGAACAGGAGCTCGACTCCGGTATCCGTAAAGGACATCGACAGCCGAACGCTTGGCCGCGCTTGGCAGGTTACCAAAGAATTTCGCTTTGGGATCACCCTGTACTTGCTGGCGATCCTTCTGGCGGCGCTCTTCGGCTCACTGACTCCTCTACTATTCAAGGATCTTATTAACAATGCCATTCCTCGAGGTTCTGTCCACCTTCTGATCATCTACGCCGTCATTCTCGGAGTCCTAACCTTGGCCCAGACTGGGGTTGGCGTACTCAGCCGTTATCTTCAGTCGGTGATCGGCGAGGGGATTATATATCGGCTTCGGATTCGACTCTTTGAACACATGCAGACGCTCTCTCTCAGCTTTTTCACGCACTCTCAAACCGGCTCCATCATCTCTCGCGTAAACAACGACGTGGTCGCCTCGCAGCAGGTAGTCGGTACACTCGGATCACTCGTCTCCGACGTGGCGACTCTTGTCTTCACACTATTTTTCATGTTCGAGCTTTCACCGCAGGTGACCATTCTCGCTCTGCTCATCGTACCGGTACTCATAGCCTTGGATCGCCTACTCGGAAAGAGATTGACGCGATATGCCCGAGTCCAGATGCAGGCAAATGCTGAGATGTCCGCTTTCGAACAAGAACGCTTCAATGTATCCGGTTCACTACTGGTCTCTTTGTTCGGCAATCGGAGCAGGGAGTCAGAGCAGTTTCGGACCCAGGCGGCCGAGGTCAGGGAGGCGGGTATTCGCTTCGCCCTTTTTGGACGTCTCTACTACAGCACCCTAGCACTCATGGGTGGTATTGGCACTGTGGCGGTCTACGCCATCGGTGGAGACGAGGCGATCCACCATGTGCTCACGCTCGGGGCACTAGTCGCCTTGGCGCAGTACGTCACAAAGCTCTTTGCACCGCTAACCGATCTCTCCTCGGCCCGTGTGAATCTATTGCAGGCGCTAGTGAGCTTTGATCGTGTCTACGAGGTGCTGGATCTGACTCCAGAGGTACAGAACCCCACGCAGCCGATCCACCTACCCAAACCGGCCGGCCAGATCAACTTTGAGCACGTAAGCTTCAAGTATCCCTCCGCCACACCATTAGCCAGCCTCGCCAAGAACCCGGTCGCAACCGAACCCGTGAACAATGACTATGCCCTATTCGATGTCAACATGACCCTCGAACAGGGCACCATGACCGCACTCGTTGGACAGTCAGGTGCAGGCAAGACCACCATAACAAATCTGATCACCCGTCTATACGACCCTACCGATGGATCGATCAGCTTCGACGGCGTTGATCTCCGTGCGCTCGACATTGAGACACTGCGAATGCTCATTGGAGTCGTGTCCCAAGACCCGTTCCTCTTTCACGACACCGTCAGGTCCAATCTGTTGTACGCCAACATTCATGCTACCACCCAGGAGCTGTCCGCAGCGGTGGAGGCGAGTCAACTTGCAGAGCTGATTGAACGACTACCACAAGGCCTAGATACTCTGGTAGGAGAGCGTGGGTATCGACTATCAGGCGGCGAAAAACAGAGGATGTCGATCGCCCGCGTGCTGCTCAAGGATCCCAAAGTGGTCGTGCTTGATGAGGCGACCTCGAGCCTTGATTCGACAAACGAGGCTCGCATCCAAGAGGCGATTGGGCGCACGCTCAAGGGGAGAACATCGCTTGTGATCGCGCATAGGCTCTCGACCGTACTCGACGCTGACATGATAGTGGTCCTAGATCACGGTCGGGTAGCTGAGGTGGGTCCGCATCGAACGTTAATTGAGCGCCGTGGTCTCTACGCTGAGGTCTTCGAGCGCCAGTTTCGGACGCCGGATACCGCATCCAGGTCCGATCAGATCACCCAGACGCCGGAATAGTCCGTCAACCATCATGGTCTGAAGCGCACTAAACACAGCTGCAATCAAATAGGCGATGAGAATTTACCTAAAGCGACCACCAAGGCCCTCAACCTGTACTAAGTTAGGCGCAATCGGAGTTGAAGTTAACTCCGATGGGCTGTGACAGGCTCGTAGACAACTACATGAGAAGTCAGGGGGACCTACTCAATGCAAACAAGTAAACCCGCCGAGGGAGGGCGACTGCGACGCGAGATGTCGTATATCGACCTGAGCTTTGCCGGACTCGGTGCTATCATCGGCTCTGGTTGGCTCTTCGGCGTTCTCTACGCGGCAAACTACGCTGGCCCAGCGGCCATTCTCGCATGGATAATCGCTGCCGTCATTGTTATCTTCATTGCGCTCGTGTATGCAGAGCTTTCTGGCATGTTGCCAGAAGCCGGTGGAATCACGCGCTTTCCGCATTTTACCCATGGATCGCTCGTTGGCTTTATCATGAGTTGGGGAGCCTTCCTTGGTTATGCAGCGGTTCCAGCTATCGAAGCTGAAGCCGTAGTTCAGTATGCGCAACACTACATAACCTCATTCCAGAACAACAGCACCTTAGACTTCATCGTTGAGGCGATCATTCTCCTCATCTTCTACGCGATCAACGTCTATGGGGTCAAGGTCTTTGCCAAGATCAATAGCGTGGTCACGTTCTTGAAGTTCATCACGCCGACACTGACGATCATTGTGATCCTCTTTGTCGCCAAGCACTGGGGCAACTATACAGCTACCACGACGCATGGCTTCATGCCCTATGGGACAGCAGGTATCTTCATCGCAGTCTCCTCGGGTGGAATCATTTTCTCGCTACTAGGTTTTCGCCAAGCCGTAGACTTGGCTGGCGAGGCGAAGAATCCCCAGCGTGACGTCCCGCGTGCCATCCTTACCGCCATTCTGCTTGGTGCGCTCGTATACACCCTGGTTCAGGTGGTGTTCATCGCAGCTCTTCCGCCAAACGCAATAGCTAAAGGCTGGGCATCGCTGGCGTATACATCACCTTTCGCACAGGTGGCTACCATTATCGGTCTCGGCTGGTTGGCGTCGATTCTCTATGCTGACGCCGTCCTTTCACCGTCAGGTACCGGACTGGTCTATCTCTCCTCTGGCGGACGTGTTGTGCTCGGCTCCGCTCGCAATAACTATCTTGGCAACAAGTTCCGCGGCATCTCCGAGCGCTTCGGTGTTCCAATTTGGGCGATGTCGATCACCGTACTTTTCGCCATCGTCTTCCTCCTGCCGTTCCCAAGTTGGCAGAGCCTTGTGGGAGTCATCTCTTCCGCAACTGCATTTACCTACGTCATGGGTCCTGTCTCGCTTGCGGTATTTCGCAAGTACCACAACGACAAGTATCGCCCATTCAGACTGGGTGGAGCCAAGGTATTCGGCGTCCTCGCCTTCATCGGTGGTACCCTGATTATCTACTGGTCGGGTTGGGCAGTTGACTGGAAACTGGTGGTTGGGATTCTCGGCGGGACCGTCGTCTATCTGATTGCCTCAGCTCTCGGTGCCCCAGTCGAAAAGATCACGCGCCAAGATTGGCAATCTGGGATCTGGCTTCCGGTCTACCTCCTTGCCATGATGGCCATCGCTTACTTTGGTGCGGCGAGGTTTGGTGCTCCATTCAACAACCACAAAGGTTTGATTCACTATCCCTTTGACCTCATCGTTGATGTCGTTGTCGCCCTGGTCTTTTATGCCTGGGCTGTCGCCTCTGGCAGAAACAGCGACGATACTGAACAGGCTTTTGTCAGAGCTTCTACGCTTAGGCGTGGAATACAAGAGGGTGAAGGCGAGGCAAGCCTTGCTGACTAGCGGTCTGTAGATGAGAGCTTAAATCCACGGTTCAATCAGAGGGCGGCGCAGGTTCGCGCCGCCCTCTAGCTCTTTTTAGCTCCAGCCCTCATATGAGACGTACAGCACCTCGTTCCAGATGAGCTAGCCACCGAGATAGTATGGGACTTCGGATTTAAGTGGGGAAATTAGTCGGGTATAGCCACGCACTAGGGGTGAGTTTGGGAGGGTCACAGGGGCTCTGCCAGAATGGGATTAGTAACAACTCATCACTGGAGGACCCCTGTGGAACAAAATCCTATCCGCATTGCAGAGATCTTGCTCGGTCTAAAGGACGTCAATTTGATTGGTGTCGAGGATCTGGGTGACGAAGATTCAAAGACACCCCTTCGGGTCCATATCGAGTGTCTGGGTGAGCGGCCAAAATGCCCAGTCTGTAATGGGATGAGTTATTCCAAGGGAGGCTCACTAGTAGAGCTGATTGATCTACAAAGCTTTGGCCGTCCCGTAAGGCTCATCTGGCACAAACGCAGGTGGGTGTGCAAGGATGAGACCTGCATCGCCCCGTCATGGAGTGATGTGGACACTAGGATCGCAGCCCCAAGGCTAAAGCTCACCGATAGGGCAGCTAGATTCGCAACCCGAGTGGTTGGTAGAGACGGGCGATCGGTGTCATCGGTAGCCAGAGAACTCGATTGTGACTGGCACACGATCAATGATGCTGTCATTGCTTATGGGACTCCTCTCGTTGAGGATCCAAATCGCTTTGGTAAGGTTCGTGCACTCGGATTAGATGAGACCCTGTTCTATCGCGAGGGTCGCTATCGGACCCAGAAGTGGTCTACCTCAATCGTGGACGTTATGAGCGCAACCCTTCTTGATGTAGTTCCTGGTAAAGGAGGTGCGGAGCCAAAGAAGTGGATAGCTAGTCAGCCCAGGGAGTGGCGTGATGATATCAAGTGGGGAACCCTTGACCTGGCTGGTTCCTATAGAGCGGTATTTAAAGAGGCGTTACCCAACGCTGTCCTGGTGGCCGATCCATTCCACCTCATAAAGATCGCCAACACTCGCCTTGATGAGACGAGGAGACGAGTACAACAGAACATCCTTGGTCACAGAGGCAGAGGTGGGGATCCGCTCTATCGCATCCGGCGACTCCTTAATATGGCCAAGGAGAAGCTCACCGAGGGTGCCAACGATAAACTTACTCGCTTCCTTGAGGCTGGAGATCCAGATAACGAGGTAGCTACCAGCTGGCGAGCCAAGGAGTCCTTACGAGAGCTCTATACCTATCGTGACCCAAAACTCGCCAGAGACCACCTCGATGCCCTCATCAGTGACTTCACCGATAACCAACGACCCCCAGAGGTCCAACTACTTGGGAGAACCTTGAAAAGCTGGCATGATGAGATCCTGGCCTGGCACAGCTCCTTTGTGACCAATGGACCGACAGAGTCGATGAACAATCTCATTAAGCGGATCAAGCGCATCGCCTTTGGGATGACAAACTTTGCAAACTTTAGAATCAGGGCGCTCCTTAGCGCTGGTAAGCCCGACTGGTCACCACTAGACACTGTTACCCCGGTGACAACGCAGCTCTCTAGCGCACTTGGTTCGTAACCCGAACCAATCAACCCAATAAGTAAGACATCAGGGAGAACCCCTTGTCCCCTCTTGCCCGTTCACGGGTTGTGTAGCTTAGGCCTCTCCAAATGACGGCCCCAATCTGGCCAGTCACCTCAGATGCGTTCAACAACTTGCCGATTCCTGGTCGATCTTGGTACCGGATTGCCGCTTATTTCCGAAGACCCGTTTTCGTAAGTTATGACAGATTGAGTGCAGCATCCATTCCGTTTGGGCTCCCGATAGTCCTCGAAGGCGTAGGTGGCCCGCTTTCTGTCTAACTTTCATCTGTCCAAATACTGGTTCGACGATAGCTTTGCGTCTTGCATAGTCGA